>JAUXCV010000448.1 GCA_030618675.1 Acidimicrobiia bacterium
TGCCGCCCGCCGATGATCGCTTCGCTCGAGCCACGATTCGGTTGACATCGACCCCCCGTTAGATACACTGCTAACGAGAGGTAGCGCCACTATCTGTCGTTAGGACTACTGCTATGGGCAAGGTCAAGCAACGAACCCCTGTGACTGATCTCGTCGCGGAAGGCGAAGTTGTCATCGTCTATCAGGCCAAGAGTCAGGTACACAAGATTCCGATGCGAGGGGTGACGCCCCGGTCCATCAACCCGCGCATTGTCGCCGATGTCCTCAAGATCCTGAACAAGGCAGATGCTTCCTTGGGTGACACGATCTCGGTGAGCGAGCTTGATGTTCTGAGCCGCTATCGCACTGCCAGCGACGCTGAAGTTGCCCTGGAGCTGGCGAGCGCAGCAAGGCTTCGGACACAGATCATGGACGCCGCTCTGACCGTCGGTGCAGCCGCCGGGCTCCTCGAAGTCAACGGTTCTCGGATCAGACAAAGACTGGCCGACCACTCGATCTACGGAGTGAAGCAAGGCAACGAATGGCGAATCCCGGATTGGCAGTTCGGTGACAACGGACTGCTGCCTGGAATGGGGGAGTTCAACCGACACATCGATCATGAGATGGACGTTGTCGAATTGCACGGATTCCTTCACAGTCCGAACGTCGATCTTGTGGTCAACGATGAGCCCATCAGTCCGCTGGTTTGGCTGCAGGCGGGTCTTGACCCAGAGCCGGTAGGTCAGATCGCCGCCGCACTCTGAAAGGCCCTTCTGGTGTCCGAGGCACTACCTGATCCAGTAGCGGACAACTTCCCACCAATTCGCGCTGCACACCTGAGGACCGTAAGCCGCCGCAGTCGGCTGATTCGTATCTTCTCGCACGGCGGCAGCCACGCGACCAAGTGGAACGAGCCACGACACGATGGCCCGCTAGCGACCGGACGTTTCGATCATCATCCAGCCGGAGTCCATTCATACGATGCAACACACAGCGTTTGGTACGCCGCTCTGGAGACCGGCAACGACAACAACGGACTACATACGGCGATCGCAGAGAGGTACCAAGACACGCGCGTCGTCCCTCTCTCGTCCGGAGACAGCAGCCTTGTGATCTGCCGAGCCGATCGTAATCTCCGACTCCTGAATCTCGATTCCCACTGGATAACTCAAGCCGGCGGGAATGCGGCGATCGCCTCTGGTCCCCGTAGCCAATCACGCAAGTGGGCGCGCGAGATTCGCAAACGCTACCCGGACCTGGATGGGCTCACGTGGTCCTCGTCGGTGTATCCACCCGGGACGGCGATCGTGCTGTGGGACCACCACAGCGGGACTCTTGCCCCCTACGCCGATCTGATCAGTCCGCTTGGGGGCCTCACGAAGATCCTCGTACCCGTCGTGGTTGATCTGGGCTATCGCACATCCGTGGTGCTTTGACTCTTCCACTGAGTCGAATCGCGTGTCCTGATGTTCCGGGCCTGCACCTTCAGGGCGTGGCCTCCAGGCCCGCGCCCCGAGTCGACTGTCGGGGTAGTTCTCAGCTACCGAACAACGCTTTCGATCGGGTTGCGCTCCGAATGAATCGTGAGATGCTCGCCGCGTGTTCCGGGATGGCCATGGCTTCGGACGATGCCCGGCCTCGACCAATCACATCTCTTGACGTTTGGACGTCTACGCATATGGTCTGGGTACGGAAGGTTCAAATGCAAAGGGGCACTCCGGCCTCACGTATGATCCCAAGACCGGGCGAACGCTGGAAGCGGTCTTCGGTGACTACACGTCCGGGTACGACTTCGACACGTCACGCATCATCGTCAAGTTGTTCGAGCACGGAGATTCGTTCGTGTCG
>JAUXCV010000040.1 GCA_030618675.1 Acidimicrobiia bacterium
ATGGACGAGGCGCTGAACGTGCGAAGCGCATCGGTTCTCCTGCACCGGGACACGATCGACGAGACCGTCGCTGGACTCCTCGCCGGCTACCTCGTCCATTGCGATCTCGTTCGGGATCCCATTGTTGCCACATCGGTGATCCAGGAGATCCTCGGACGTCCCCTCGGTCCAGAGGGTCGGGGACTCATCCCCACGCGGTGAGTCGCTGTGCGATTGCCGCCGGATCGAATCTCGGTGGCCGATCCGGCCACCTGAATGCAGCAATCGACGGTCTCAACGCCATTGGTGACGTTGTGGCCATCTCGTCGGTCTACGAGACCGCTCCGATCGGTGGGCCGGAGCAAGGGCCGTACCTCAACGCGGTCGTGCTCATCGATACGGCCCGCACACCGATCGGTCTGCTTCGCGAACTCCTGCTGATTGAGCGAGCACGGGGCCGCGTGCGTCACGAGCGGTGGGGACCGAGGACGCTCGATCTCGATCTCATTCTCTTCGATCGGCTCGCCGTTGACGAACCAGGCCTGACTGTTCCTCACCCACGGATGCTCGAGCGCCGCTTCGTGCTCGAGCCCCTTCTCGAGGTCTGGCCGGATGCCAGGATGCCCGATGGGGCAGCTATTGCCGCTTCCACGGAATCCGTCTGGACCCAGGAGATCCGTCGAATCGATATGGTGCTTGGGGACCGGAGTAGATCAGTAGATCAGTAGTTCAGGCAGAGACTTCGTGGGCTGCCCGCTACGGACTACGGACTACGGACTACGGACTACGGACTACGGACCACTACTGACTACCGACTACCTTCTACTACCACACAACCCCGAGACGGGGTCGGACCGATACCGGGAGGATCGGAGCCACATGCGCATCGCCCTTGTCGGGCCCGGACGGGCGGGCCAATCCATTGCCATCGCCGCGAACGGCGCCGGCCACGACGTGGTCGCCGTCGCAGCGCGTGACGCCGGGCAGGCCACCGTCGTGGCTCGCCGCTTCGATGCAGTCCCGCTCGCTATCGGTGAGCCGATTCCGCCGGTCGATCTCGTCGTCGTCGCTGTGAGCGACAATGCCATCGAGGCGGTTGCCGGTGAGGTCGCACCGATCGCGAGGAACGCTGCGGCGAGTGCCATTCATCTTTCGGGGGCGACACCGGTCTCGGCTCTGAGCGTGTTCAGAGACCACGGAGTCGCGATTGGATCCTTCCACCCGCTTCAGACCATGCCGACGCCGGATCTGGGAGCCCGGAGGCTTGCAGGAGCATGGGTTGCTGTGACTGCAGATGAGCCGCTGCGGTCAACGCTCTACGATCTTGCCGGGACGATCGGCCTCCACGCCTTCGACCTTCGCGATGATGACCGGGCGGCGTACCACGCTGCTGCCGCGGCGGCCGCGAACTTCCCGATCGCGGCACTTGCCGTTGCTCGACGTCTCTTCGAGGCAAAGGGCGTGCCTTTCGATGCCGCCCGCCCGCTTGTCGACGCGATCGTCGCCAACGCCTTCGCGTTCGGACCGGAGGCGTCACTCACAGGTCCGATCGCCCGTGGTGACACAGACACCGTGAGCCTTCAGATCGCTGCAGTCCGTGAAACGGCGCCCGATCTTGCGGGAGCGTTCGAATCGATGGTGAACGCGACGGCGGCCGTTGTCGACTCGTTCAGAGAGGACGACGAGTGATGGAGATCGTTCGGACGTTCGCTGATGCCAGAGCGCTGGGTTCGGGCCGTGTCGGACTGGTCCCAACGATGGGGTATCTCCACGAGGGGCACATCAGTCTCGTCGATGCGGCCCGACGCGAATGCGACACGGTCACGGTCAGCCTCTTCGTCAACCCGCTCCAGTTCGGGCCAACCGAGGACCTGGCCTCATACCCCCGCGACCCCGATCGCGACGCCGAGATGGTCGCCGCGGCCGGTGCCGATATCCTGTTTGCGCCACCGCTCGCAGAGATGTACCCCACCGAGATGCTCACCGCCGTCTCGGTCGCGGACGTCACGGAAGGAATGGAGGGGGGACTCCGACCGGGGCATTTCGATGGGGTTGCCACCGTCGTTGCCAAGCTCTTTGCGGGCCTCGTGCCCGACCGGGCCTATTTCGGTAGGAAGGACGCGCAGCAACTCGTCACCGTACGTCGAATGGCGACGGACCTGTCGTTCCCGACGGTGATCGTCGGAGAGCCCATCGTGCGCGAGTCCGACGGTCTTGCTCTATCGTCTCGCAACATCTACCTCGATCCCGCGGAACGCACGGCGGCTCGCTCCATCAGCAGGGGAATCATGGCCGTTGCCGGCGCGGTCCTGGAAGGGAAACGGTCCGGCGCGGAACTCGAACTGATCGCGGCCGCACCGGTGAACGAGGAACCGGGAATCGACCTCGACTACGCAACACTGGCAAGCCAGGACACATCGGCGTCAATGGCCAACCTCGACCGACCAGCGTTCCTTGCCGTCGCTGCACGGGTCGGGAGGACGCGTCTTCTCGACAACGTGCACATCGACTTGACCGACACCGGATGGACGCCCGATGTCGGTGTTCGTCTCGACGAACCTTCGATTCTCTACCGGGAGGCCTAATGCTGCTCACGATCGATGTAGGCAACACACAGATCGCTGTCGGGCTATTCCGTGGTGATGAACTCGTTGGCCATTGGCGGTTCTCCACGAAGGAGCAGACGACCGACGAGATGCGATGGGAGTTGCTCGGCGTCCTCTCCCTCGACGGCTTCACGCCAAGCGATATCGGCGGGGTCGCCGTATCGAGTGTGGTGCCGTCGGTGACGGCGACGATGCGCTGCGTTGCGCCGGCGCTGTCACACGGTCCGATCCTGGTGGTCGGTCCGGGGGTCCGGACCGGCATGTCGATCCTCATCGACAATCCTCGCGAGGTCGGAGCCGACCGGATCGTCAACTCCGTCGCTGCCCGAGAGCGATACGGGAGTCCGGCCATCGTCGTAGATTTCGGAACGTCGACGAACTTCGACATTGTGGGCGTCGATGGCGCCTATATCGGCGGTGTGATCGCTCCGGGCCTTGAGATCTCGACCAGGGCACTGATCTCCGGGACGGCGGCGCTTCGGCGAGTGGAGTTCGTCGTACCGCGGTCTCCCATCGGCAAAGGCACCGTTGAGGCGATCCAGAGTGGGGCGCTCTACGGTCACGCGGGCCTCGTTGACGGGATCATCGAGAGACTCCTCAACGAAGTCGGTAGCGACGCAACCGTGGTGGCCACCGGCGGTCTTGCCCCTACCATCGTGCCGCACTGCAGCAACGTCGAGACCGTCGACGAGTATTTGACACTCGAGGGGCTGCGCATCATCTACGACCGGAATCAGGAAGAGCGATGAGTGACGACAAGCCGAGCGAATCGATCACTCACGACGATCCGCTCGTCGCTGCTCGAATAGCGAAGCATCAGGAAGCAGTTCGAGTCGGCGACTACCCGTACCGATTCGACCGCACCGATCTCGCGGCCGCCCTCCATGAACGGTTCGACGATATCGATCCGGGGACCGAGACGGGTGTGGAGGCCACCGTTGCCGGACGACTCATGAACGTGCGCGACATGGGCCGACTCGCCTTCGGTGTACTCCAGGACGTCTCGGGGCGGATCCAGTTGTTCGTCAGCAAGGCGGTTCTGGGGAACGAAGAACTCGACCGATTCCTCGACCTCGATTCGGGAGACTGGATCGGAGCGACAGGCGAGGTCATGGTCACGAAGAAGGGCGAACTCAGCGTCCGCATCTCGTCGTTCGTCTTGCTGTCCAAGGCGCTCCGGCCGCTCCCCGACAAGTGGCACGGGCTGAAGGATGTCGAGGCGAGATCTCGCCAACGCTACGTCGACCTCATGGTGAACGAGGAGTCCAGGAAGACGGCGCTGACCCGAGCGAAGATCGTCTCCGAATTTCGGCGACAGTTCGAGAACCGCGACTTCGTGGAAGTCGAGACGCCGGTGCTGCTCTCGCAGGCCACGGGTGCAACCGCTCGTCCTTTCGAGACGCATCACAACGCCCTCGATCTCGACCTCTCCCTTCGAATCGCAACTGAGCTGTTCCTGAAGCGACTGGTCGTTGGGGGGATCGAACGGGTCTTCGAGATCGGCAGGATCTTCCGAAACGAGGGAGTCGATGCCACGCACAACCCCGAGTTCACCATGCTCGAGGCGTATCAAGCATTCGCCGATTACAGCGACATCATGGTGCTGATCGAGGAGGTCCTCAAGGGCGTCGCCGAGGCGGCAGTGGGTACGTCCATGCTCACCTACCAGGGCCGCATGCTCGATCTCACGCCGCCGTTCCGCCGGGTGCGACTCGTGGATCTGGTCGCGGAGGTGGTGGATGAAGACGTGTCCCTCGACACCTCAATCGACCGACTTCGAACTCTTGCCGATCGATACGGAATCGAGGTCGATCCGTCATGGGGAGCAGGTCGCGTCATATACGAGATCTACGAGGCCGTTGCAGAGTCGACGATCTGGGAGCCGACGTTCGTGACGGACTATCCCAAAGACGTCTCGCCGCTCTCACGGCTGCACCGCGATGATCCCCGCCTCACGGAGCGGTTCGAATTGGTCATCGCCGGTTCGGAGTACGCGAATGCCTTCTCGGAGCTGAACGACCCGTTCGACCAGCGGGAGCGTTTCGAGGCTCAAGCCGCTGCACGGGCTGCGGGCGACGACGAGGCGCACCCGATCGACGAGGACTACATCCGCGCCCTTGAGTACGGCCTGCCGCCAACGGGCGGTCTCGGGATCGGCGTCGACCGCTTCGTGATGCTCCTCACCGACCGCAAACACATCAGAGAAGTGATCCTGTTCCCAACGATGAGGCCGGAAGCGGCTTCGCCGCCGGTCAGTAGTCAGTAGTCCGTATCCCGGATTTCGTAGTCCGTATCCGGTCCTGCTGGTAGCGGGCAGCCGGTGGCTGTCTGATCTACTGATCTACTGATCTACGCGCCTTCGCAACCCGATCAAGGAGGTACGCGTCGAGACTGCGGAGGATCGGGGTCAGATCGCTACCCGCGATCTGGTCCGATGCTTGCTCCGCGAGTCGCATGTGGTCCATTGCTTCTTCGGTGACACGGTCGACGTAGCCGCCGGCAACGGTGAGTTCGATGATCCGGTCGATCACGGCGCGATCGGTCGGGGCTCCACCGGCAAGCAACCCGGATATCTCCGCTCCGTCGGGCCCATCTGCCGCATACAGAACGGGCAGTGTGTAGACACCCTCTCCGATATCGGAACCGGACGGTTTGCCCAGGAACGCCTCGTCGGCGATGAGGTCGAGAACATCGTCGGTCATCTGGAAGACGAGACCCATCTCCCACGCCCACTCTGAGATGGCATCCACGTCGTCCGGTGTGGCGCCTGCTGTGATCGCGCCGAGACGGGCTGACGTGCGGATCAGGCTGGCCGTCTTCCCGCCGATCACCTGAAAGTATCCGTCGGGTCCGTGGTCGAGGCCTCCGGAGAATCGCAACTCTGCCACCTGACCCTCGCACAGGCGGGCGTAGGTGCGGGCGACCAGGGCCACGGCCTCTTCGCCGAGAGGGGCTGCCACCTCTGAAGCCCGTGCGAGCAGGAAGTCGCCGGCGAGGATGGCGATGGTATTCGACCAGTTCTCGTTGACCGAGACTCTGCCGCGGCGGGAGTCGGCTTCGTCGATCACATCGTCGTGATAGAGGGATCCGACGTGAACCAACTCCACCGACACTCCTGCTTCGACGGGGCCGGCACCGTCGCTGGGACCGAGTTCTCCGGCAACCTGCGCGAGGAGTGGTCGATATCGTTTCCCGCCGGCGCGGAGAAGATGCTGAGCGATATCGGTGAGGAACGCGTCATCTGAACGGGTTACCTCAAGGAGGCGCTGCTCGACGGCGGCCATGCGCTCCCACACGCGGGGAACGGGTACGAGGTCGTTCAGGATGGGGCGGTCCACGGGTCTCCAGGCCTTCGGGAATCGGGATGGTAGCCACGGTGTTCACCGAAGCATGAGCCTGATTCGTGCGACGAACAACCCGGGCCTATCGGGCACCCCCTCCTATACTCAGCGAGGCGCACGGGGAACCCGGCGCCATCATTACATCATGAGGTATTGCCTTGTTCGAACGGTTCACTGATAGGGCCCGGAGGGTCGTTGTCCTCGCTCAGGAGGAGGCGCGGCTCCTCAACCACAACTACATCGGCACCGAGCACATCCTCCTCGGCCTCATCCACGAAGGAGAGGGCGTCGCCGCCCGTGCCCTTGAGAGCATGGGGATCAGCCTCGAATCCGTTCGGAGCCAGGTCGTAGAGATCATCGGTCAGGGCTCCCAGGCACCGAGCGGGCACATTCCGTTCACGCCACGGGCGAAGAAAGTTCTTGAACTGTCACTCCGCGAGGCTCTCCAGCTCGGCCACAACTACATCGGTACCGAGCACATCCTTCTCGGCCTCATCCGCGAAGGGGAGGGCGTTGCCGCCCAGGTGCTCCAGCAGCTCGGCGCTGAACTCCACAAGGTGCGCCAAACGGTCATCCAGCTTCTCTCCGGAGTGCAGGGAGAAGAAGCCACACCCTCCGGTCACCCGGGAGGGAGCGGACGGAGCGAGTCGAGCGCATCAAGCAGCGGCTCGACGGTGCTGGACCAGTTCGGTCGGAACATGACGCAACTCGCACGGGAGCGGAAGCTCGACCCGGTAATCGGCCGATCGACCGAGATCGAACGGGTCATGCAGGTGCTATCTCGCAGAACGAAGAACAACCCGGTTCTCGTCGGAGAGCCGGGAGTCGGCAAGACGGCCATCGTCGAAGGACTCGCCCAGCGGATCGTCGACGGCAACGTGCCGGACACGCTCACCGACAAGCATCTCTACACCCTCGATCTGGGGGCACTCGTGGCCGGTTCCCGCTACCGGGGCGACTTCGAGGAACGGCTGAAGAAGGTTCTGAAAGAGATCCGGACCCGGGGTGACATCATCCTGTTCATCGACGAGATCCACACGCTCGTCGGCGCAGGCGCCGCCGAGGGAGCGATCGACGCAGCCAGCATCCTCAAGCCGATGCTCGCCCGCGGTGAACTTCAAACCATCGGGGCCACGACGCTCGAGGAATACAGGAAGTACCTGGAGAAGGACTCCGCACTCGAACGCCGCTTCCAACCGATACGGGTCGAAGAGCCGACGATCGCCGACACGATCAAGATCCTCGAGGGACTCCGAGACTCGTACGAAGATCACCATCGGGTGCGCTTCACCGACCAGGCCCTCGTCAACGCGGCGAATCTCGCCGACCGCTACATCGCGGACCGGTTCCTGCCGGACAAGGCGATCGATCTCATCGACGAAGCAGGGAGCCGCATGCGTCTGAAGCGCAAGGACCTCCCGGCCGACGTCCGGGACATCGACGAGCAGATCGCAAAGCTGAGGAGTGACAAGCGGGACGCCGTCTACGCGCAACAGTATGAGAGGGCCGTCAAGCTTCGCGACCAGGAACGCACGTTGATGGCCGAACGCTCCGAGCACGAAGCCCAGGGCACCTCCGTGGGTGAGGACTACTCGGCGGTCATCGACGACGAGCAGATCGCAGAAGTGCTGGCTCAGTGGACGGGGATCCCGGTTCACCGCCTCACCGAAGAGGAGACCGAGCGGCTGCTGCGCATGGAGGATGAACTCCACAAACGCATCATCGGACAGCACGACGCCATCGAAGCCGTTTCCAAGGCGATCCGACGGACCCGGGCCGGCCTCAAAGATCCGAAACGTCCTGCCGGTTCGTTCATCTTCCTCGGACCCTCGGGTGTTGGAAAGACCGAGTCGGCGAAGGCGCTCACCGATTTCCTGTTCGGTGATGAAGACGCCTTGATCCAGATCGACATGTCCGAGTACATGGAGAAGCATGCCGTCAGTCGACTCGTCGGTTCACCCCCCGGATACGTGGGCTACGACGAAGGCGGGCAACTGACCGAGGCTGTGCGCCGGAAGCCGTTCTCCGTGGTGCTGTTCGACGAGATCGAGAAGGCGCACGCGGACGTCTTCAACATCCTGCTCCAGATTCTCGAAGACGGCCGCCTCACGGACTCGCAGGGACGCACCGTCGACTTCAAGAACACGGTCATCATCATGACCTCGAATCTCGGAACCGCCGACCTGCGCAAGAAGGCGATTGGGTTCGCACTCGACGACGCCGATGCCAGCTACGACAAGATGCGCGAGAAGGTTGTTGATACGCTCAAGAAGCACTTCCGCCCTGAGTTCCTGAATCGCATCGACGAGGTGATCGTCTTCCACGAGTTGACGCAAGCCGAGGTCAAGACGATCGTCGACCTGCTCGTCGCCCGTGTGCGCACCCAACTCGAATCGCAAGCCATCGATCTGGCGCTCTCCGATGCGGCCAAGACCCGTCTTGCCGAAAAGGGGTACGACCCGCAGCTCGGGGCACGCCCGCTTCGCCGGGCGATCCAACGCCTGCTCGAGGACCCGCTCTCGGAGCGAGTGCTCCAGCGCGAGTTCCCGGCGGGCACGACCGTGCTCGTCGACATCGACGAGGAGGACGATGATCGTCTCTCCTTCGTGTCGATCGAGACCCCGGATCAACCGCCGGTAGAGCTAGCCGACACCGAGCACTGAGGGGCGGCTTCGCCGCCGGTAGTCAGTAGCCGGTAGTCCGTACTCTGGCTCATGGCTGTCTGCTGTCTGTTGTCGCCTGTCGCATCCGTACCTCGCACAACACGATTCAGAAGGCTCTAGACTTACAGGGGTTGCGCCTGTGGGTAGGCGCGTGACGGTTTCGACCATAAGAAAGGACTCGATCCATGAACGGATTGAAGAAGCGCGGAGCACTGTTCGTACTGCTCCTCGCACTCGCTCTGATTGCCGCTGCGTGTAGCAGCAGCAGTGACGAGACAACGACAACGGCTACTGAGACGACGGCGGCGGCAGAGACGACCACCACTGCCGGCGGCGCGTCCGGTGAAGGCGTCAAGGTTGGCCTGGCTTACGACATCGGTGGACGTGGCGACAAGTCGTTCAACGACTCCGCAGCGGCCGGTCTCGACAGGGCCATCGCCGATTACGGCATTGAGACTCAGGAGCTCGAGCCGACCGCTGGTGGCGAGAATCGGTTGGAGAATCTCAACCTGCTCGCCGAGAGCGGTTTCAACCTCATCTTCGCGATCGGCTTTGCTTATGCCGAGCACGTCGAGCCCGTCGCTGCCGACTATCCGGAAACGAGCTTCGGCCTTGTCGACTCTGTGGTCGATGCGCCGAACGTTGCGTCGCTCGTATTCGCCGAGCATGAGGGCTCCGCCCTCGTGGGCGCCGCGGCTGCTCTGAAGTCGCAGACCGGCATCATCGGGTTCATCGGGGGTGTCAACGTCGCCCTCATCAACAAGTTCGAGGCCGGCTACAAGTTCGGTGCCGAGCAGATCACCCCGGACATCGAAGTTCTGGTTCAGTATCTGACCGAGTCGCCTGACTTCTCAGGGTTCAACGACCCGGCCAAGGGCAAGGAAGCCGCGCTCGCCATGTATGAGAATGGCGCCGACGTGGTGTACCACGCGGCCGGTGGTTCCGGTGGTGGCCTCTTCGAGGCGGCCAAGGAAGTCTCAACGACCGGTGATGTGAAGGTGTGGGCGATCGGCGTCGACTCCGACCAGTATGAGACTTCGGGCGAGGACGTCCGGGAGTACATCCTGACATCGATGATCAAGCGCGTCGACGTGGCCGTCTACAAGACGATCACGGACTACGTCAACAACGGATCCGTATCCGGTATCAACGTCTTCGACCTTGGCGCCGACGGTGTGGGCTATTCCACGTCGGGTGGATTCATCGACGACATCACGGACCAGATCAATGAGCTTCGTGACAAGATCATCGCGGGTGAGATCGTGGTGCCGGATCCAACAGCCGGCTGATCTCCACGTCCGATTAGAAACGGATGGGCCCGAGGCGCTAGCCTCGGGCCCAACGTATTGGGGGAGCAGTCGCGGACGCGAGGAGCAGACCGGTGGCAGACGAATCATTGGCCGTTGAGTTGACGGGTATCACCAAGACTTTCCCCGGGGTAATCGCCAACGAAGACGTCGAACTCGCGGTCGGCGCAGGCACGATCCATGCCATCGTGGGCGAGAACGGCGCCGGCAAGTCGACGCTGATGAAGATCCTCTACGGGATGCAGAGTCCCGATGAAGGCACGATCCGGGTACGTGGCCAGGAGGTCCACTTCAAGTCTCCGAAGGATGCGATCGACGAGGGGATCGGCATGGTGCACCAGCACTTCATGCTTGCAGACAACTTCACGGTGCTCGAGAACATCGTCCTGGGTTCGGAACCCACGAAGGGTCCACAACTCGATTTCACCGCGGGCCGCGACCGGATCAACGAGATCGGGGCGACGTACGGCATGGAGATCAATCCAGATGC
>JAUXCV010000048.1 GCA_030618675.1 Acidimicrobiia bacterium
ACGAAGGGCCATTCGGCCGGTTCGCGCATTACAGCCACCGAACCCGCATCGGTTACCGTTCGGTCCATGTCCCAGTTCAGGAGATGGTCCTCCGACTTGCTCGCCCGTCGCGGCACGACTGCGTTCCTGCTGGCCGCATTGATCCTTGGTGTGATAGTGGGCCTTGGAGGCGCCGTCCTTGTCTGGGCGATCGAGTTCTCGCACGATGCATTCGGTGCCCTCGAAGGACTGCTTGGTTGGGGGAAGTGGTTCGTCCTCGCCGCTATCCCGATCGGTATGTTCATCGCCTGGGAACTCGATCGCAGGTTCGGGCCCGGTGTTGCCAGCGGCGGTGTGACCGAAGCGATGGTGGGAGTGGGTCTCCACGGCGGCTATCTCCCCACGAGGTTGATTCCGGCGAAGATCATCGCCACTGCTGCGACGCTGGGAGCCGGTGGCTCGGGCGGACGAGAGGGGCCGATCGCACTCATCGGTGCGGCCATCGGATCATCGTTCTCCCGGTACACGGGATTCGGTCAGGATCATGTCAGGAGCCTCGTCGCCGCCGGTGCGGGAGCGGGCATCGGGGCATCGTTCAACGCGCCGATCGCCGGGATGCTGTTCGCCATGGAAGTGATCCTCCGATCCTTCTCGGTCCGTCATCTGAACGCCATCGTCATCACGTCGGTGATCGCTGCTGTGACGACCCATGTCCTCGTTGGAGAAGAGCAACTGCTCACTTCACCGGCACACGAACTCGCCGACCCCCGCCAGCTCATCCTGTACGTCGGCCTGGCTCTCCTCGCTGTTCTCTTCGGAGTGCTGTTCCTCCGGGTTCTGGATCTGACGAGCGGTTACCGGTTGCCGGGGAACTTCCCCGGATGGCTCTTGCCGATCGGTGCGGGTCTCAGCGTCGCCGCGATCGGCATCGTCGACCCGACCATTCTTGGCACCGGTCAGACCTTCCTCTCGGGCCTCCTCTCTGCCACGTCCAACACGGATCTCGTCTGGTGGTCGCTGTTCATCGTGGCCGCCCTCAAGATCATCGCCACGTCCTTGACCCGGGCGGGCGGCGGTTCCGTTGGCACGTTCATGGCGGCGCTCTTCATCGGCGGTTCGATCGGGGCCGGTTTCGCCACGCCCGTCGATCCAATCTGGTCGCTGTCCGAGATCGACCCCGGAGCGTTCGCCGTGGTCGGCATGGCTGCGACGTTCGCCGCTGTCGCCAGGGCACCGCTCACATCGGTCATCATCGTGTTCGAGATCACCGGCGACTACGGACTCGTCCTTCCGCTGATGCTCGGCGCCGCTTTCGCGACGTATCTCGGGGAACGACTCCACACCGACTCCGCCTACACGATCGCCCTGACCCGCTCCGGCATCCACCTCCCCACCATGCAGGACATCGACCTCCTCGACACCGTCAACGTCGCCGATGTCATGGCCGTCGTCGACGAGGCTGCTACGCCGTCGATGTCCATCGCGTACGTTCGCGAGCTGTTCGATCGCCACCACCACCACGGTCTCCCCGTCATCATCAACGATGAACTTGTCGGTGTCGTCAGCCTCGGCGATATCGAGGACCTCGACGACGAGACAGGACTCACCGTGAACGATGTGATGACCCGCAACCCCATTACGGCAACACCGCGCCTACCGGTGTCGGCGGCGCTCGCACGGATGGCATCGTTCGGACTCGGCCGGCTACCGGTTGTCGATGACACCAACCCGACGCTGGTCGTGGGCATGTTCCGGCGGGAGTCGGTCGTTCGTGCATACCACCACGCACTCGGGACCGCGACCGGCCGAGAGTTGTATCGAGAGCGCGTACGCCTCCGCTCCCAGCCCGGGGCAGCGTTCTTCGAAGCCTCCATCGTTCGAGCCTCACCCATTTCGAACCACAACATCAGAGACGTCCCATGGCCCGACGGAGCCATCCTCGTTTCGATCCGCCGCGACACGAGCGTGCTGATTCCCCACGGGAACACCCACATCGAGCCGGGCGACAGGCTGACCTTCTTCGGCACCGGAGCAGCACGCGTCGACATTGGCCATCTGATTGAACCGACCGATGAGCCGACGGGCGACTGGCGAGCCCGGCAGTAAGCCCTCGGGGTTGGAGCTGTTCGACGGAACCGATACATTGGAGCCATGACCGATCGACCCATCGTTCCCGTCGTCCTCTCGGGTGGAGCCGGCAGCCGCCTGTGGCCCGCCTCACGCAGCCGCCAGCCGAAGCAACTGCTCTCGCTCGTCGAAGAGCGGACGATGCTCTTGATGACTATCCAACGCACCGACGCCGTGCCCGCCGCAAAAGCGCCGCTCATCGTGTGCAACGCGGACCAGCGATCGGGAGTCGAGAACGAACTTGCGAAGTCAGGGCATCCTGACGCTGCTCTCGTCCTCGAACCGATCGGGCGGAACACGGCTCCGGCCACCGCGGTGGCGGCACTCCAACTCCTGTCCGATGGCGCCGACCCGATCATGTTCGTCATGCCCGCCGACCACGTGATCAGAAATGAAGAGGCATTCGGTGAGGCCGTGGAACTCGCCGCCGGGTTCGCAGAACAGGGATACCTATTGACGTTCGGGATCGACCCGACGGGTCCCGAGACCGGCTACGGCTACATCCGGTTCGGTGACCCACTCGCCGCGGGCGTGCGCGTCGTCGAGGAGTTCCGAGAAAAGCCGGATGCTGCCACCGCAGAGAAGTACCTCGCTAGCGGCCGCTACCTGTGGAACAGCGGCATGTTCATGTTCCGAGCGTCTTGTTTCCTGGCCGAACTCGAATCACATGCACCCGGCGTCCTCGATGCCGCACGGGCCGCACTCGACAGCGCGGAGCACGACGGAACGGCGACGCTTCTCGACGAGGCCACGTTCGCTTCATCGCCGTCGATCTCGATCGACTACGCGGTCATGGAGCACACCAACGCGGCGGCCGTGGTTCCGATCCACACCGGATGGAGCGACGTCGGATCCTGGGCGGCATTGTGGGAGATCGGGCAGCACGATGAAGACGGGAACGTGCTTATCGGAGACGTGGACACGATCGACGTGCAGAACAGCTACGTGAGAAGCAGCGGGCGCCTCGTGGCTGCGATCGGCCTCGACGATGTCGTGATCGTCGACACTCCCGATGCCACCCTCGTGAGCCACCGCGACCGCTCCCAGGATGTGAAAGCGATCGTCGATCTCCTCAAGGAGCAAGGACGGTCAGAAGCAGAAACAGATGGCACGGAACTCCGATCATGGGGCAGGTTCACAACGATCGACCGAGGATCGGGCAACCGGATCCTTCGCCTGCGTCTTGATCCGGGAATGACAATGCCCCTCCAGAAGCACGGGGACCATTCGGAACACTGGATCGTCCTTGACGGGTGCGCACAGATTCGCCTCGGCGCGACGACACACCTCGTCTCCAAGAACGAGTCCATGTTCATACCCACCGGCGAAACCCACCAGTTGAAAAACGCCTCTGAGACAGCCCCCGTTGAGATGATCAAGGTGGAGATCAGTAGATCAGTAGATCAGTAGATCAGTAGAAGACTCCGCCTTCTTGCTCAAAGCTCATAGATCAAAGCTGGCAGCTCTTCCTCCGCTACTCCGCTACTCCGCTACTCCGAGTTCATCCAGGACGAACGCCAACACGAACGCCTCGTCGCGCCAAACGTCGTATCGGCCCGATCGTGCGAAGTGTCCGGCGCCCATCTCGGTCTTCAGCAGCACCGGACGATCCCCGATCGCCGTGGTCCGCAACTCGGCCGTCCACTTCGCAGGCTCCCAGTACTGCACCCTCGGATCATTCAACCCGGCGGTTATCAGCATGGCCGGGTACGCGTCCACGGCGAGATTCTCGTACGGCGTGTAGGCGCGCAGCCACCTGTACTCCTCCTCGATGCTCGGGTTCCCCCACTCCTCCCATTCAACAACCGTCAGCGGCAGCGCCTCGTCCAGCATCGTGTTCACCACGTCGACGAACGGCACCTCCGCAACGGCAACCGCGAAGCACTCCGGGTCGAGGTTGACGGCTGCTCCGACGGTGAGGCCACCGGCGCTCCCGCCGCGCACGGCGACCCGGCGGGGATCGCCGTAGCCCGCGTCGGTCAGGTGCCGGGTCGCATCGATCAGATCCGTGAACGTGTTCATCTTGTCGGCGAGTTTGCCGTTCTCGTACCACGACTTTCCCATCTCCCCGCCACCGCGGACATGAGCGATGGCGTACACGACGCCGCGGTCGAGCAAGCTCAGCCGGGGGACGGAGAACCGGGCCGGCATCGAGATCTCGTATGCGCCGTACGCGTAAACGACGAGCGGTGCCGTGCCGTTGATCGGTGTGTCGGCCCGGTGCACAATCGAAACGGGAATGGAGGCGCCGTCCCGGGCACCGGCCCACTCTCGTTGCGTCGTGTAGTCGGTGGCGTCGTAGCCACCGAGGACCGCTTTCTGCTTCAGAAGCGTGCGCCGGCCCGACTCGACATCGTGATCAAAAACCGATGAAGGCGTTACCGGAGACTCGAATCCGTATCGCAGCAGGTTTGTCTCGAATTCGTAGTTGGCGCCCGGTTCCAATTGGTAGACGGACTCGTCGATCTCGAGGTACGACGCCATTCCATCGTCCGGGTCAACGATCAACGCGGCCGGCAGACCTTCATGGCGCCCCCAGACGACGATGTGATCGGCGAAGCAATCGGGATACTCGAGTTTCGACCCCGGATCGTGTGCAACCACCTCTACCGCGTCACCCCCGTCTACGGGTACGCGGAGGAGCCTTCCGTCGAGTGCCCCTTCGTTCGTGACGATCCAGAACTCGTCGCCGCGATGGTCGACGGAGTACTCGACACCTTCGACCCGCGGCAACACGGCGACGGGCTCGGCTTCAGGATCCCCTGCCGGCACGAAGCGAGCGTCACTTGTGACGGCAGACCCCGCTCCAATGAGGATGAAGTCTCCGCTGCGGGATCGCTGGACCGATAGGAAGTAGCGGTCGTCGTCCTCCTGGTACACGAGTGCGTCACTCGATGCCCCGGTTCCGAGGCGGTGCCTCCAGATCTGCCAGGGACGCATCGCTTCATCGGTCACGGTATAGAAGTAGTGAAGCGAGTCGGATGCCCAGGCCGCCCCGTAGTAGGTGTTCGGGATCTCGTCGTCGAGATCTCTGCCGGTGGCGGCATCGCGGAAGCGGGTCATGTACCGCTCACCGCCGTCGGTGTCGACGCTGTAGCCGACGATCGCTGCATCAGGGCTCACGGAGAAGTTCGCCAGTCGGAAGTAGTCGTGTCCCTCTGCAGAGGCGTTCTCGTCAAGAAGCACGGTCTCGTCGCCATCCGGGCCACCCTCAAGTCGGACCCAGATCCGATACGGGCGTCCCTCCTCGGTGCGAGTCGAGTACCAGTACTCGCCGCGCTTCGCCGGGACAGCGAGATCGGTCTCCTGGGTTCGATCCTTGATCTCGTTGAAGATCAGTTCGCGAAGAGACGCGAGATGGTCGGTCATCGCTTCGGTGTATGCATTCTCTGCTTCGAGATACGCGAGGACCTCAGGATCATCTCGATCCCTCATCCAGGCGTACTCGTCGACAACCGTCTCTCCGTGGAGTCGGCGTTCAATGGGGCGGCGGGCTGCAATCGGTGCTTCCATGAGGAACGACCCTACCCGCGGCTGAGCGGCAGTAGTCAGTAGTCAGTAGTCAGTAGTGAGCGAAGACTCTGCCTGATCTACTGATCTACTGATCTACTGCTCTACCCCCTTCTTGCTCAAGGTCCACGGCTTGGAACTCGCTACGCTCGGCGCATGAACGTCGTTGCTGTCTTTGGTGCATCGTCCCCGGTTCCCGGTGATCCGGTGTACGACGAAGGGGTCCGCTGCGGGCGACTCCTCGCTGAGGCAGGGTTCGCCGTCGCAACGGGTGGCTACGCCGGTTTGATGGAAGCCGTGTCGCTCGGTGCGGCCGAAGCCGGTGGACGAGTTATCGGAGTAACGGTCCCCGATGTGTTCCCTGATCGCCCCGGGGGCAACGCTCACCTCACCGAAGAGACCAGGACCGCATCTCTCCTCGAGCGCATCCACGAGATGGTCGACCTGTCGGTCGCCTCGATCGCCCTGCCCGGGTCTCTCGGAACGGCAACGGAGCTTCTCGTGGCATGGAACCTCGCCTACGTGGTTCGATTCACCGGCGAAATACCGAAGCCGGTCATCGCTGTTGGCAAGCAGTGGCGGCACCTCGTACCGCTCCTCACTGAGGAACTCCGAACCGACGGATCGCTCGTGTCGGTGGTCGATACCGTTGACGAAGCCGTACAGATCGTCTCCGCTCTCAGTCCCGGTCGATGATCGATCTGCAGGATCTGACGAAGATCTTCCCCGGCACGACCGCGCCGGCCGTTGATCGGCTCAACCTCCACATCGAACGCGGAGAGATCGTCGTGTTCGTCGGACCATCCGGATGCGGCAAGACGACGACGCTCAAGATGATCAACCGCCTCATCGAGCCGACGTCGGGCACGATCCGAATCGACGGTCGTTCCGTCGAAGCCGCACCGGTGCACGAACTCAGGCGCGGCATCGGCTACGTCATCCAGCAGATCGGTCTCTTCCCCCACCGAACGATCCGCCAGAACATCGGCACGGTGCCGGGCCTCCTCGATTGGGAAAAGACGAGGATCGCCGAACGAGTCGACGAACTCGCCGATCTTGTTGCCCTCGATCCCGACATGCTCGACCGCTATCCATCCGAACTCTCCGGAGGCCAGCGCCAGCGCGTCGGTGTGGCTCGCGCATTGGCGGCCGATCCCCCGGTCCTTCTCATGGACGAGCCGTTCGGCGCCGTCGATCCCATCGTGCGAGCCCATCTCCAGGATGAACTCCTGGACCTTCAGCAGCGGCTACGCAAAACCATCGCTCTCGTGACCCACGACATCGACGAGGCCATCAAGCTGGGAGATCGAGTCGCGATACTGAGCGAGGGTGGGCATCTCGAGCAGTACGGCTCACCCGCCGACATCCTGCGCGATCCTGCGAATGCCTTCGTCGCGGACTTCCTCGGAACCGACCGTGGGATCAAGCGTCTCTCGCTGATTCCCATCTCCGACCTGGAACTCGAGGCGGGCCCGGTCGTCGACCGATCGGCAACACACGCCCAGGCGGTTGCCACGGCCCTCGAGTACGGCACCGATTGGATCGCCGTGCGAGACAACACCGGCGTCGATGGCTGGATCCGAATCGCCGACGTTCCCGGTGACGGGGTGGCGACCGTCCAGAGCGAGCCGTTCCAGACCCGGCTCACGACGGATTCCACGCTCAAGGAAGCGCTCGATGCGATCGTGTCATCTCACACGTCGGTTGCCGCCGTGTTCGATGGCTCCGAGCTTCTGGGCATGATCACCGCCGGTGCCGTCAGCCGCGAGATCCTCCGGTGATCATCTTCGTACAGGCAGCCGGCGGGTTCTTCTCGTGGGAGTGGGTGGTGAACCACCTGGACGACATCTGGGATCGCACCGTGGAGCACCTGATGCTCACCGCCATCGCCGTCGCCGTCGGGATGGTGATCAGCCTCGCCCTCTCGGTCGTTGCACTTCGGTACCGATGGACCTACGCACCGATCACCTGGTTCACCGGCATCCTCTACACGATCCCGAGCCTCGCTCTGTTCGCCTTCCTCGTCCCCATCACCGGCCTCTCCGTCCTCACAGCGGAGATCGGTCTCGTGTCGTACACGCTGTTGATCCTGATCAGGAACATGGTCGCCGGTATCGATGGCGTGCCTCCGGCCACGGTGGAGTCCGCTCGCGGCATGGGGTACACCGATCGCGGCCTCTTCTTCGCCGTCGAGCTCCCCCTCGCCCTGCCGGTGATCATCGCGGGGGTACGCATCGCGTCGGTCACAACGATCGGTCTCGTTACGATCACCGCTCTCATCGGTCAGGGTGGCCTCGGGTTCTTCATCCTGCGGGGACTCAACCTCTTCTACTCACCCGTAGGGACGACCCAGATCGTTGTCGGCACGGTCGTTTCCGTCGCTCTCGCAGTGGCCGTCGATCTCACCCTCGTCGGTGTCGAACGACTGGCGACGCCGTGGTCGACACGGAGGGCCGCCACATGATCGAGTTTCTCGGTGACGTGGTCGCCTGGTTCGGCAACTCGGCGAACTGGCTTGGGACGGCGGGGATCCTCAATCGGCTCCGTGAGCATGTCCAGATCACGGTTGCCGCTACCGCCGTATCGACGATCATCGCGATCCCTCCCGCGGTCTGGCTCGCTCATCGACGGATCGGTGGGACCTTCGTCGTTGCGGTTGTGAACATCGGGCGGGCGATCCCGTCCTTCGCGATCGTCGTTCTGTTCCTGCCTATCAGCATCCGACTCGGACTCGGCATCGGTTTCTGGCCAACGTTCCTCGCGTTGCTGTTCCTCGCCGTCCCGCCGATGTTCACCAACGCGTACACCGGGGTCGCCGGCGTCGATCCGGATCTCGTCGAGGCGTCGCGAGGGATGGGTATGACCGATTGGGAGGTGTTGGCGAAGGTCGAGACACCGATGGCTTCCCCCGTGATCCTCGCGGCGGTGCGTGTCGCCGCCGTCCAGGTGGTTGCCACTGCCACACTCGGCGCCCTCGTCGGATGGGGCGGACTCGGACGGTTCATAGTCGACGGCTTCGCCGTTCGCGACAACGTCGTCGTCTTCGCCGGCGCCTTCCTTGTGGCTGCGCTTGCCATCGTCACCGAAGTCGCTCTCAGTGCCGTCGAAAGGCGTGTTGTGCCGGCGGCGCTTCGGTCCCGCTCAGAAGGAGTCGAGTCGGTCGTCGCATGATCCGGGAAGAACTGTCCCTCTTGGGCGGTTCACCTCGCTAGGTTGACCAACAAGCAAGAAACGGGAGGAACCCATGCGGACACATGCCCGCAGGACCATCGCCGGGGCGGCCATCGTCGCGTTCGCGCTCATCGCGGCCGCGTGCGGGTCGGGTGGCGATGGCGGAACCATCGAAGGACCAACGATCAAGATCGGATCGGCAGGCTTCAGCGAGGCTGCGCTGGTCGGAGAGATCTACGCCCAAGCCCTCGAGGCAGACGGCTATCAGGTCGAGCGCAAGCTCAACACAGGAACCCGGGAGATCTACGCACCCGCCCTCGAAGCGGGCGAACTGGATCTCATCCCTGAATACACCGGATCGGCATTGACGTTCCTAGGCGGCAAACCTACGCCAGACTCTGCAGAGACGCACGCGACGCTCCGCGTTGCATGGGAGCCGATGGGAATCGAGGTTCTCGACTATGCACCAGCGCAGGACA
>JAUXCV010000046.1 GCA_030618675.1 Acidimicrobiia bacterium
CGCTTCGGCGCCTCGGTGTGCGCTACATGACGCTCACACACGCCGACAACAATGATTGGGCCGACTCCGCAACGGACGATCCTCGACACGGTGGCCTCACCGACTTCGGCGAGGAGGTCGTACGCGAGATGAACCGGATCGGGATGATCGTCGACATCTCGCACGTCTCGGCCGACACGATGCGCCACGCCTTGTCCGTGAGCGACCGTCCCCTGATCGCATCGCACTCGGGAGCGTTCGCCCTCGCTCCGCACGCACGCAACGTCCCGGACGACGTGCTCAAGGGAGTGCGGGAGAACGGCGGCGTTGTGATGGTGGTCTTCTATACCGCCTTCGTCGGTCGCGCGGCAGCGAAGAAGGCGGCCGGGCGCCTCGCTCTCGCACGCGAACTCATGAAGGAACTCGCCGACGAAGACGCCGTCGAAACCGAACTGGCCCGGCGGCTCGAGGAGGATCCCTTCCCCGACGTCACCGTATCCGACGTCGTCGACCACGTCGAGTACATCGCGGAGGTCGCTGGTGTCGATCACGTCGGTCTCGGCTCCGATTTCGACGGCGTCGACGTTCTGCCGGTCGGCCTCGAAGACGTCTCGACCTACCCGGCCATCACGATCGAATTGCTGTCTCGCGGCTGGCAAGAACCGAACATCAGGAAGGTCCTGGGCGAGAACGCGTTGCGAGTGCTGGCAGCGAATGAATGATTGACTGCGTCAGTAGATCAGTGCTCTGAGATGCTTCGTTTCTTCTCGGTGGATGCGTCGGGGGCGTCGAGGGTGTACGCCCGGGTGAGGAACACTGAGATGTCCTCCATCGGCAGAGTCCCATCGGCAGCCTTCGCCAACGAGGCGAGACACATGGGACACATCGTTGTCACCTGGCTTCCACCGGTTCCTCGAAGTTGCTTCACCCGCTCAACGGCGACGTCATGGGACTTGCTCGGGAAGAGCGCCTCGATCGGGCCGCCACAGCAGTAGGTCAGGTTCCTGCTTTCCCGTGGCTCGTTGATGGTGTACCCGGCTCGCTCGAGCAACCGGCGCGGCTCGTCGATTACACCTTCACTGCGGGCATAGAGACAGGAGTCGTGGATCACGACGTCCTCGTCGATACGCTGCAAGGGCTCGGCACCGGCCTCGGCAAGCACCTCCAGGTAGCTCTTCACCTCGACGTCGAAGCCATCGATCATGGTCGGGTACACGCTCCGGAGCATGTTGGTGGTGTGGGGGTCGAGCGTGATCACCTTCCGAACCCCGTGTTTGCGCAACGTGGCGTCCACCCGTTTGGCGTGCGTGCGCAATGTTCCGTCGACCCCCATGTCGTAGGCGAGAGCTCCGGCGTACAGGTCGTCTTCATAGAGGTAGCCGAACTCCACTCCCGCCTGCTGGAGCAATCGGGCGATGTTGCGGAGTATCTGGTTGTATCGCTCTATCTCAGCCCGAGACGGCCGTGCGCCGATCGCAGACAGATTGACGAACCGGTTCGCGAACCTCCCCATGAACACCCAATTGGCCAGGAAGGTGTCCTCGACGCGCGCCAGCAGCTTCACCATGGCGATGATGTACGGGAGCAGTTGATACATGGCACCCGTGTAGAGCACGGTTTCGCCCCCATGCGGGATGTCGAGTCCGTCTGCCCAGCGGGTGGCCTTCTTGGCGGACAACGGGAAGACGGAGCCCCGTTTCTCGAGATTGTCAACCATCAAGCCGACGATGTCACCGGTGGGCAGCGGCATGGTGCTCCTCTCTTCCCCGGCCTGTGTCCAACCCGAACACCTCATCGCCGATGTAGCTACGCAAGAAACGCACGTTCTCGACGATGTGGACATTGGAGGTGCAGTTCTCCTCACACAGCTTGCAGAGGAGACACTGGAAGATGGTGTCGGTCTCTTCGAGCACCTCGTCTTTGAGACCGAGGATCGCGTACCGGAACAGCTTGCGAGGCATCAGGTCGATCGCCAACGGACACACTGCGCTGCAGATCCCGCAGTTCAGGCATGCCCAGGCGTTGAATTCATCGGACGTCGTCACGGCTTCTGCGAATTCCATGTCGACTTGGGATGCGGCCACTTCTCCTACTCCTTCTCGACGAGGGCGTACTGGAAGTAGTCATCCGCTGTGGGTTGGCTGCTCTCCTTGATGTGGCCGTACCTTCTGGCCGCCATCACCCAGTGCATGACCTCGTAGGTCGGGTACCCGAGCGCCTGTGCGATCTCGGGTACGGTCTTCGGCCCATCCTCCAGCGTGGCCAGCAGGCGGTCTCGTACAGCCATCTCGTCTCGCATGACCTCGCGGGGTTCTCGCATCATCTCAGACATTGATGCTCCCCAAGGCTTCGATCATCGCCCGAATCTGCTGATCGGTGGAACCACGCAACTGAATCGCTCCTTCGGGGCAGGCCGGCACACACGCCCCACTTCCCTTGCAGATGGCCTGGTTCACCTCCGCCACCTCCTTGTCCTGGAATCGGACCTTCTCGATCGAGCCATACAGACAGGCACTCACGCATTCGTCGCACCAGATGCACAGATCCGGATCCACGGTGGCGATCAACGGCTCCAGTTCGACATACCCCTTCTTCAGCAGTGCTGCGCTCTTCGCCGTTGCCGCCAGCGCCGAAGCCACACTCTCCGCCGAGTTCCTGGGAGCCTGTGCGGTGCCGGCGATGAACACCCCGTCGATGACGGTCTCGACCGGCCGGAGCTTCGGATGGATCTCCAGGAAGAAACCGTCCAAACCCACCGGAAGCTTGAGCACGTCGTTCAGGGCGCGATTGTCCCGAGGCTCCATGGCGGTGACCAGCACCACCAGGTCCGTGTCGAGTGCCAGTTCCTTGCCCTCGGTCAAGATGTCCTTGACCGTCACCCGGCAACTGCCGTTGTCGAGATCGACCCGGGGAGGCTCAGAAGCATCGAACTTGATGAAGACGGAACCCCTCTGGCGGGCTTGCTGGAAAAGGGTCTCGTACTTGCCGTAGGTACGGATGTCTCGATACAGGTGGTACTGGTGCACCGAGGGCGATCGCTCATGAGCCACCAGGGAGGCGTGCATCACGGCGTTGCAGCAGTAGCGCGAGCAGTATGTATGACCGTTGTCTTCGCAGCGGTCTCCCACGCAGTAGATGTAGGTGATGCTCCTCACAAGCCTGCCGTGGTGTTCAAGCGGCCCCTCAGAATCGTCGAGGAGCTCTTTGAATTCCGGCAGGGTCAGAACGCGGTCGCTGCCGTATCCGTGCTCTCCCGCGGCGGGCTGATAGACATCGAAACCGGTAGCCACGATGATCGCACCCACGCTCAGCGAGATGCGTTCCCCGGCCACGGCCAGGGTGACCGAGAAGTCGCCGATACTCCCCGATTTCCCGACGAGTTCGGCGCTCGTGTAGACCGTGATGTTGTCCCTGGCGTCGATCTCGCGAACCAGTTGCGCTATCAGTTCGTTTCCTATCCGATCATGCGGGTACATCTTGCCGAAGCCACCGACCCATCCCCCGACCCGCTCCTCCTGCTCGATCACGAACGCGGAGATGCCGAGATCGGACAGGGCCAACGCCGCCCGCAACCCGGTGATCCCGGCGCCCACCACCAGAGCCCGGGGGACCGTGTCGATCCGGGTCTTCTCGAGCGGTTCGGTGTACCAGGCCTTGGCGATGCCCGCCCGGGTCATGCCGACTGCCTTGTCGGTGGCAAGGACCGGTAGATCGGTGTGAGCCCAGGAACACTGCTCACGGAGATTCACCTGCACGTACTGGTACGGGTTGAGCCCGGCCCGTTCTGCGACTCCCCTGAAGGTCTGCAGATGGAGCGTCGGAGAGCAGGAAGCAACCACGATGGCGTCAAGTTCGCGCGTGTTGATATCGTCGATAATCTCCTGCTGGGCAGCATCCGAACAAGCGAACATCGTGGTCTTGGCGATCACCACGCCATCTTCGCCGGCGACTTCGTCCCGGACCCGCTCGCAGTCGACGTAGTCGGAGATGTTGCCGCCGCAGTAGCAGATGTACACACCGATCCGACGCTCGCTCATGTCCGCACCCTTTCCACATAGGCGCCGGCCAAAGCAGCGGCGGCAGCCGAGTGAAGGATCGTGTCGGGAATGTCCATGACCGCCGTTGTCGATCCGGCCGCGAACACACCGTCGATGGTCGTCTGCGCCGGGCTGAGATCCTCATCGATCTCCCTCACGTAGTTGTACGCATCGGACTCCAGTCGTCCATCGGAAAACAGACCCAGAGCATCCTGATTCGGCAGCATGCCGACCGACAGAACGACGAGGTCGTGCTCGGCTTCGACCACCCGACCGTCGCCTGCGATGTTCTCGTAACGAACGATGAGATTGCCGTCATCCCCACCGCTCACGTCCGCCACTTTGCCCTTCACGAAGTACGTGCCCATGGCCTTGGTCTGCTGGTAGAACTCCTCGAACCCCTTTCCGAAAGCCCGAACATCGATGTAGTAGATCGTCACGTCTGCGAGAGGCACGGAGCCCATGATGAGCTGTGCTTGCTTCACGGTGTACATGCAGCACACTCGCGAGCAGAGCTCGGTTCCGACGTGGCAATCTCGGGATCCGGCGCACAGGATGTAGGCGATGTTCTCGGGGATCTTCCCATCCGAGGGCCGTATGACCGAGTTGTATGGCCGGGTCGGCGACAGGAGTCGATCCATCTGCATGGCGGTGATGACGTTGGGGAATCGTCCGTAGCCGTACTGGGGTTTCTGCAGCGGCTGGAAGAGATCGAATCCGGTGGAAACCACCACCGAACCCGCGTTGACCGTGAGGGTCTGATCACGCCGATCCAGATCGATGGCATGGCCGGAGCAGACGGCGAGACACTGGTGACACTCCGAGCAACCGCCACAGTCCAGGCATCGGCCTGCACCGGCCCGGGCCTCGTCCTCGGTCAAGGGCAGTTCCACCTCGGCGAAGTCGTCGATCCGATCCGCGACCGGGCGTTCCGCTTCCCGGGCACCGTTGAGATGCCGGTACGTGCTTTGCCGGGCGAGCACCTCATCCTTCTCGACGACCGGCAAGTGCCGATCGTATTCCTTGACGTCGAGATCCGCACCGGAGAGGAAGAGGTCGATGAAGTGCGCAGCCCTCCGGCCCTGGCCGAGAGCGTCGGTGATCGAACTGGGACCGGTCACCACGTCTCCGCCGGCGAACACGTGCGGGATCGCGGTCTGGAGGGTTCCGGGATTCGCCCCGACCCGGCCGTTCTGAGTGACACCGGGCCCGTCCTCCAAGCCGGCAGTTGACGGCACCAACCCGATGGCGATGATCGCTAGATCCACGTCGGCGACCGCTTCGGATCCCTCAACGGGGAGCGGTCGACGTCGGCCGGAATCGTCCGGTTCGCCGAGTCGCATCCCGATCGACTCGGCCCGGTTCAGCTTGCCCTCTTCCCCGTGGAAGCGGACCGGGACCTGGAGATACTCGAACTCGATCCCCTCGTCCATAGCGGCCTCGATCTCCCAGTCGAAAGCCGGCATCTCTGCCCGGCTCCGCCGGTACTGGATCGTGACCCGGTCAGCACCCAGCCGGCGAGCCACCCGGGCGGAGTCGATGGCTACGTTGCCGCCTCCTACCACCAGGACATGCTGACCGGCGAGATCGATTTCGTCTCCCTTGTTCACTCTCCGCAGGAATTCGAGGGATCTGACCACCCCATCGAGATCCTCGCCCTCGATGCCCATGACTCGATCCCGGGCCGCTCCAAAGGCGACGAACACCGCGTCGAACCCCATGTCCTCCAGATCTGCCAGATCGTTGATTCGCTGGCTGAGACGGATCTCGACCCCCAGGGCGGTTACGTTCTTGATATCCCGGTCCACGACCTCGTTGGGCAACCGATATGAGGGAATCGCGTAGCGAAGCATTCCCCCCGGTTGGGCGTCCGCCTCGAAGATGGTCACCGAGTACCCCTTCTTGGCCAGGTCGTAGGCAGCGGACAGGCCGGCCGGCCCGGATCCCAGCACCGCCACCTTCTCATCGAGACGCTGGTCGGGGGGTCCCTGCTTCGGCTCGGGGTATCGCTCGTAGTAGTCATCCGCCACGAACCGTTTCAGCAAGCGGATCGGAACCGCTCCCTCGAGTTCGCCCCGGGTGCACTCGTCTTCGCACGGCGCGTAGCAGGCTCTTCCGAGAGATCCGGGGATGGCGGTGTCTTCGAGTATCAGGTCCATCGCCTCTTCGTAGAGGCCGCTCCGCACGAGAGCTACGTACCCGTGCGCTTTGATTCCCGCCGGACAGTCGAACGTGCAAGGCGAGGTGCCGGCTCGTTCGATAACCGCCTTCTTGGGGACCGCCTGCGAGTAGGGGATGTAGGCAGCCCTGCGCGCCAGCAGATCGAAGTTGAACTGGTCGGGAATCGCCACCGTGCAGGCGATCTCGCAGTTGCCGCATCCGGTACACCGATCCGCATCCACATACGTGGCCTTCTGATCGATGCTCACCTGGAAGGTCCCGTCCGGCTCTCTTTCTATCTCGGTCACCTCGGCGGACGTCAAGGTCGTCACCTGTGGATGGTGAAACGTTGCCGCCATCTTGGGCGTGGCGATGCAACTGGCGCAATCGAGGGTGGGGAACACCTTGCTCAGCAGGATCATCTTCCCACCGATGGTCGCTTCCTTCTCGACCAGGAGAACCGAGTAGCCCATATCTCCAAGGCTCAAGGCGGATTCCATGCCCGCCGTTCCGCCTCCCACCACTAGGGCGTCGTAGTCCATGTCAATCCGTTTCACTCGTGGGTCCGAGCGCCTTCAACGCATCGGAGAACTGCTGCATGTGGCGTACGAACGGCTCCGAGCACACAGAGCAGATGGCCGCCATCTTCAATCGCTCCGGAGCGATGCCCTGCTCTCTCATCAGATCCTGGGTCTTGCCCACGATCTGAGCGGTCCGATCCGTGCAATCCGGTAGGAAGGGGCAATCGGTGCCGTCTGCAGCGATGAACACCCCATCGAAACCGTGGGCGAGAGCGTGCAGAATCCACTCCGGCCGGATCCCGCTCGAACACGCCACCGACATGGCCACGGCCGAGGGTGGATAGTGCAGATGGGTGCTGCCCGCCAGATCGATGCCGATGTCCGATATGGTGGCGGTCGAGAACACCAGAATCCGAGGTTGGGTTCCCACCTCAGCCGTGTCGCTCTCCGCCAGCATGGTCACTTCGCTCGTTTGAGGAAGATCCGCCAGAATCCGGGTTCCTCGACCGATCCCAGATAGTCGTGGCCCATCTTGGCTGCCCACCGGGGAAGGTCGCTGTTCGTGCTCACATCGGACGACAGGATCTCGATGACGCCACCTACCGGCACGGCCGTGATCCCCCGCTTGGCCTCCAGGAGTGGACCAGGGCATGCCACGCCGCGGGCGTCGATCTTCTTGTCGGGAGTAAGTGTTGTGAGCTCTTCACTGGAAATCATGGTCTGTCTTACCTCGCTTGTTCGGTCAACCCGTCAGAATGTGAGAACGACGTCCGCCTCTTCGGCTTCCGCCACGAACGTGGCGACGCCACCGCACTCCACGCCATCGAGAAGATCTTCTTCTTGACACCCGACGACCGGGAACGCTGCGGAACATGCGATCATCTTGGCACCGGCCTCCATCACCATGTCGATGAACTCAGGCAACGTCTTGGCTGCGCCCTCGAGCTTGATCTGTTCGGCTCCACCTTTGCGGATGATGTTGAGCCCGTCCATCGTGAAGAAGAGAACGAGTTCCATGTCCATCGCCAATGCGCCTGATCCCAACATGAAGGGGGGAAAGGCCCTCTGGGGGCTATCTGACCCACAGAACACCACCATCTTCGCCATCTTCGGCATGCCTATCTCCTTCTCGATAACCGACCGTCAGCCCGCAGGCTCACGGCATCGCTGTGTCGCTTGGCAGCCCCTGGCTGCTCTTCTTTGAGAGTGACCGTCACACCGATCTCTTCAATCGTCGTCCGGCGATTCCGTCGCTCTCTAGCGCAACATATACCCATCGCTCACGGGCGACTAGAGGACAAGTCCTCGCCTCGTGTCCGGCGGGTGTAAAGAAGGACTCCGGCGAGATCGCGGTCCGTGTGCTCGCGGGAAATGACCAACCAGGTAGCTGGGTAGCTGAGTAGTCGATTCAGCGGATGCTCTCCGCTACTCCGCTACTCCGCTACTCCGCTACTCCGCTACTCCGCTACTCATCCACAGCCATACTGCGGATGACCATATGGAGGATCCCGCCGTGGCGGAGGTAGTCGACCTCGATCGGGGTGTCGCAACGTGCCGTGGTTGTGAACTCGACGATGGTCCCATCGGCCTTCGCCGCGCTCACCGTGACCGCCTGACGCGGCGTCAGTTCGTCGTCGACGTCGACCGAGAACACCTCGGTGCCGTCGAGGCCGAGGCTCTCGGCGCTCTCCCCATCGGCGAAGGTCAGCGGGATCACGCCCATCATCACGAGATTCGAACGGTGGATCCGCTCAAAGCTCTCAGCGATCACGGCCTTCACGCCGAGCAGGAAGGTGCCCTTCGCCGCCCAGTCGCGTGACGATCCCATCCCGTAGTCCTTACCTGCGAGCACGACGAGCGGCACACCCTCGGCCTGGTAGTGCATCGAAGCGTCGTAGACCGGCTTGATCTCCCCGTCCAGGAAGTCGCGTGTCCAACCACCCTCGGTTCCCGGAGCGATCTCATTCCTGACCCGCACGTTCGCGAACGTTCCACGAGTCATGATGCGGTCGTTGCCTCGCCGCGAGCCGTAGCTGTTGAACATCGCCTGTTCGACGCCGTGGGCGAGAAGGAACCGGCCGGCCGGTGTGTCGGCTCCGATAGCCCCGGCAGGAGAGATGTGATCGGTGGTCACCGAATCGCCGAGCTTGAGAAGAACCCTGGCTCCGCTGATCGGCGCGACCGGCTTCGGCTCGGGTGCAAGGTCGACGAAGAACGGCGGCTCCTGAACATAGGTCGAATCAGGGTTCCACGAGTAGATCGACCCCGCACCCGATTCGACGTCTTGCCATTCTTCCGAACCGTCGAACACGGCTCCGTACTCGGTCGTGAACTGATCCCGGGTTACCGACTCGGCCACGACGGAGTCAACCTCCTCCTGCGTGGGCCACAGGTCCCTGAGGTAGACATCGTTGCCGTCCCGATCGATGCCGAGCGGCTCGGTGGCGAGGTCGATGTCAACCGTCCCGGCGATCGCGTAGGCCACGACCAGAGGCGGCGATGCCAGGTAGTTGGCCCGCACGTGCGGGCTGATCCGGCCCTCGAAGTTGCGGTTGCCGGACAGCACCGAGGTCACGACGAGGTTGGCTTCTTCGACACCCGCTGCGATAGGAGCAGGGAGCGGCCCCGAGTTTCCGATGCACGTGGTGCAGCCGTATCCGACCGTCCAGAAACCAACGGCCTCAAGATCGTCGAGCAGGCCGGCTGCGACGAGATAGTCGGTCACGACCTTGG
>JAUXCV010000117.1 GCA_030618675.1 Acidimicrobiia bacterium
TCGAAGGGAAGCCGGCCGTGATCCTTGTCGTTGGCGTGAACGGCACCGGGAAGACGACATCGATCGCCAAGATCGCCGGTCTGCTCGGCGAAAGCGGTCAAACGGCCCTCCTCGGTGCTGCCGATACGTTCCGCGCCGCAGCGGACGAGCAGCTTCGCACCTGGGCCGGGCGAGTTGGTGTCGAGGTCGTTTCCGGCGAACCGGGTTCCGATCCTGCAGCCGTGGCATATGACGCATACCGGACAGCCGCGGATTCCGGCATCGACGTCGTGCTTGTCGACACGGCGGGGCGACTGCATTCGAAGACGAACCTCATGGACGAACTCGGCAAGGTGGCACGTGTGCTTCGCCGTGAGGCGGGGCAGATCGGGGAGGTCCTTCTCGTCCTCGACGGGACCACGGGTCAGAACGCGATCGGCCAGGCACGGAGCTTCACCGGAGCGGTCGGCGTGACGGGGATCGTTCTCACGAAGCTCGATGGAACCTCACGGGGCGGCGTGGCGATTGCCGTGGAGCAGGAGCTCGACATCCCCGTCAAATACATCGGGGTGGGCGAAGGACTCCACGACCTCGTACCCTTCGAGCCGCGAGCATTCATCGAAGCACTGTTGGAGCCATGACCGAACCACAACGACTCATCGCAGAAGCCCGAGAAGCGGCTGAGCAGTCGTATTCGCCGTACAGCCACTTCCGGGTCGGTGCTGTGGTTATCGCAGCCGACGGGTCCAAGTACACCGGGTGCAACGTCGAGAACGCCGCGTACAACCACACGATCTGTGCAGAGGCGAACGCGATCACGACCGCAGCCGCGAACGGTGTGCGCGAGGTCGACACGGTGGCCGTTGCGTGTCTCGATGGAGTGGGATGCACGCCGTGCGGGACCTGCCGCCAGATGATGCGCGAGTTCAAGGTCCGCCGCGTGATCGTCACCAACGAAGCCGGTGAGCCCGTCGAGTACACCCTCGACGACCTACTCCCGCACTCCTTCGGCCCGGAAGATCTGGGCCGAGTAGATCAGTAGATCAGTACTGCTCTACTTCTCTTTCAACGCCTCCGTCAGCTTCGGAACAACTGAGTGCAGGTCACCGACTATGCCGAGGTCGGCTACGGCGAAGATCGGGGCTTCGGCGTCCTTGTTGATCGCGATGATCGTCCCAGAGTCCTTCATGCCGACGAGGTGCTGCATCGCACCGGATACACCGGCGGCGATATAGACATCGGGCTTGACGGTCTTGCCGGTCTGTCCGACCTGCAGCCTCGACGGAACCCATCCGGCGTCGATGACGGCTCTGGTCGCTCCGATTGCTGCATCAAGTTGCGATGCCAGATCCTCGACGACAGCCCATTTCTCGGCGGCGCCGACGCCGCGGCCTCCGGCCACGACAACAGCGGCCACCTCGAGATCCGGGCCCTCGCTCTCTTCCACGTGAGACTCGGTGATGACGGCGGATCCCTCGTGACCGAGGTCCGGCATCGAGACCGGCGTGACCTCGGGGAGGTCCTCTCCTGACGGCTCGGCGGGGAAGGCCTTCGATCGAACGAGCACGAGCGCCGGGGCGGAGCCGGTGGCCTCTGTGACGACGGCCTGTGTGCCTCCGAGGATCTCGCTGGTGACTCGCACCGCTCCGTCGACGGAAACGTCGACTGCGTTTCCGAGGACCGGTCTGCCGATCTTCGCAGAGAGCCGCCCGGCCACGTCGCGGTCGGTGTTTCCCATACCGAACATGATCAGTTCGGCACCGTGCTCTTCGGCGAGCACTGCGAGAGCGGCGGCCGCGGGAGCGCCCGGGAGGCTGTCACCGATCGCGAGGTGATACAGGTTCGTGGCCCCGTGAGCGCCGAGTTCGGCGTACGCGGCATCCGATCCTGCACCGATGTGGAACACCGTCGTGTCCCCGAACGTTCTGGCCTTCGTCAGGAGTTCGAGAGCGGATGCGGACGCGTGCCCGTCGATCTCTTCGCTGAATACCCAGGTCGTCATCAGATCACCTTCGCTTGTTCGAGGAGGGCGACGATCTTGAGGTAGCCCTCGCCGTCGTCTTCGACTATCTCTCCCGCTTCGCGGGTAGGGACCATGGTCACTGAGGTGATCTCCTGTCCGGCACCCGCGTCGCCGACCTGGTCGGCGGTGAACCCGAGGTCGGCGGCCGTGACCGTGTCGATCGGTTTCTTCTTGGCCTGCATGATCCCTTTGAAGGTGGGATAGCGAGGTTCGGCGACACCGGATGTGACGGCCAGGAGGGCCGGAAGGGGTGCCTCGGCGACGTCGTAGCCGCCTGCGGTCTGCTGCTCGACGCGAATGCCGCTGTCGGTGACTTCGACCTTGCGAGCGAACGTCAGCGACGGCACATGGAGCAATTCAGCGATCTGCTGGGGGACAACGCCGCTCGAACCGTCGGTGGACTCGGTTCCGGCAACGACGAGATCGAATCCCTCTCGATCGATAGCGGCGGCGAGGATCCTCGACGTCGTGAGGGCGTCGGACCCCGCGAGCGATTCGTCATCGATGATGACGGCCTTATCTGCGCCCATTGCCAGTGCCTGGCGGATCCCTTGAAGGGAGCCGGATGGGGACATCGAGAACAACGTGACCGTTCCGTCGTCTCCTTCGGCGAGTTGGAGCCCGACCTCGACGCCGAACCGATCGGTGTCGTCGAGGACCTGGTCGTTGGGACGAACCACGCGATGGGTGTCCGGGTCCAGGTCGTAGGGCGTTGCCGGGTCTGGGATCTGTTTCACACAGACCGCGATTCTCATGACGTTACCGCTCCTTGTATGGGGAACCGGGATGATACCCCAACTTTGAGCGTGGACTCAAAAACACAGGCGAGCGCCTTGGTCATCCGGTCGTCAATCGACGCTCGTGTCGTCCTGCTCCTCGACGGCGGGGGCATCTCCGTCAGTTATGAACATCAAGGCGATGAAGACCGGAATCACCGAAATCACGAGACCCGCGAGGACGATTCCGAGGATTCCAGATGGATCGTCAATGAGAGCGATGACCAGGACGATCCACGCGACGGCGGTCAACGCGAGGATGATCCACCCGACGAACCGTAGGAATCCGCTTCTCCGCGGTCGGCTCTCCGGCTCGGGAGCCAACGTGGAAGCCTTCTCTTGATCGACTCCGGCCCCGAGGAGTGCAAAGCCAATGAACACCGGGATGACCGTGATCAGCAAGGCTACGCCGATGGTTACAACGACGTCAGATTCGTCGCCGAGCACGGACAGTAGTCCCATCCAGTACAGCGCGATCACGATGAAAACTATCCACCCGAAGAACCGCCGCACCCTGCCCTTGCGTGGTTTCCTCACCGGCGCTCCCAGCATGGATGAAGGGAGCCCCTCAGCAGGCTTTCGGGGCCTCGGCTCCGATGTATAGGGTTTCGGAACAGATCGTGCGGTGCGGGCACGTGGCCGGGCACGTGCCGGTGCCGGTGCGGGTGGCTGATCGATCTGCGCTTCATCGATCATCCGCTCCGTCACGGTGCGGTGATCTGCAGGAGGTTCGGTGTCCTGGATCGGCACATCCACCGGTGGTTTCGGCCCCGTCACGGTGCGGTGATCTGCAGGAGGTTCGGTGTCCTGGATCGGCACGTCCACCGGAGTCGGCGAGCTATCGAGTGACTGAAGGGATTCCTTGGCTTGCCTGATCAGATCTTCGCTACTCGGTCCGTCGCCTGCCATTGGGACCGGTCACCTAGCCCTTCACGAGCAGCGGGAGCAGTGCGTCGAGCACGGCGGTGAAGCGCTCGCGGGCTTCGGCTGCCGTCTCGGTGACTTCCTCGTGTGACAGCGGCGCGTCGGTGATCCCCGCCGCGTAGTTCGTCACGAGGGAGATACCGGCGACATCGACACCCATGTGATTGAGAGCGATCGCTTCCGGCACCGTCGACATTCCGACCAGGTCGCCACCTACCCGCTTCACCATCTCGATCTCGGCGGGTGTCTCGTAGCTCGGTCCAAGGAACCAGGCATAGACGCCCTCTCGGTACGACACCGACGCGGTCTGGAACGCCCGTTCGAGGAGACCGCGGAGGCGCTTCGAGTAGACCTCGCTCATATCCGGGAATCGCGGACCGAGCCGGTCGTCGTTCATGCCGACGAGAGGATTCCTCGCCGTGTAGTTGAGATGGTCGCGGATCGCCACGAGATCACCCGGGGCGAAGCCGTCGCCGAGACCGCCGGCAGCGTTCGTGAGGAGGATCGAGGAGGCGCCGGTGAGCGCTGCGGTTCGGACGCCGAACACCACCTCGTCGAGGTCCCAGCCCTCGTACGTATGGACTCGTCCGGCGAAGAGCAGCACTGCCCCATCGCCGACCGGGGCCGAGAAGAGGCTCCCGCCGTGACCGACCACGCGCGGCTCGGGGAAGAAGGGGATCTCCGAGTACGGGATCTCGATCGCGTCGTCGAGCGAGGCGGCGTAATCGCTCAGACCGGATCCAAGCACGACGGCGGCCTGATGGCTCTCCCGTCCTGTTCGTTCGGCGATCGCCGCTGCCGCTTCCTGCAGTTGTTCGTAGCTCATCTCACCTCTCCAAGGATCAGGGGTCGGGGGGCTTGTGGTTCATCGGACAGGATCCAGGCGGTCTCGAGCACGCGGAGACAAGCCGCAAGCTGGTCGTCCGTGTTGTAGCTCACGGTTGCCAACGAGTCGCCGGCGGCGACCTCATCGCCGACCTTTGCCTGGATGGTGATGCCGACGCCGGGATCGACGTCGTCTTCCTTCGCCTGGCGTCCGGCTCCGAGACGAACCGCTGATCGGCCGACGGCGAGAGCGTCGCAACGCTCGACGAACCCGGATCTATCTGCGGCGATGGTGAAGGCACGTTCTGCAGATGGGAAGAGCGACAGATCGTCGAGCACCCTGGGGTCTCCACCCTGGGCTTCTATGACCTTGGCGAACACGTCGAGTGCGTCGCCGGAAGCGATGACCGAATCGAGTCGAGAACGAGCCTCATCCCGATCGGCGGCGACACCGCCGAGGATCAGCATTTCCTCTCCCAGACGGAGGGTGAGTTCGGTGGTGTCCTCCGGTCCGTGGCCTTTGAGAATCGCGATCGACTCGATCATCTCGTTCGCATTGCCCACCTCGGTGCCGAGCGGTTGATCCATGTCGGTGAGGATGCCGACGACCGGCGTGTCGTGGGACTTCCCGATCCCGACCATGGTCTCCGCCAGCTCCCTTCCGGACGCAACGTCCTTCATGAACGCTCCGGAGCCGATCTTGACGTCGAGGACGAGGCCGTCGAGGTCTTCAGCGAGCTTCTTCGACATGATCGACGACGAGATCAACGGCACCGACGGCACCGTGCCGCTCGCGTCGCGGAGCGCGTAGATCCGCCGATCGGCCGGCACGAGCGTCTCTGATTGGCCGGCGAGGACGAGACCGAGCTCATCGAGTTGGCGTGCGAACTCGTCGGGGTCGAGACGGGTCCGGAAGCCGGGGATCGTCTCGAGTTTGTCGAGCGTTCCGCCGGTATGGCCCAAGCCACGACCGGACATCATCGGGATCGCGACCCCGCAAGCGACGACCAGAGGAGCGAGGGGGATACTGATCTTGTCCCCGACACCGCCCGTCGAGTGTTTGTCGATCTTGGGCATGTCGGTTGCCGAGAGGTCGAGGACGTCTCCGGAGTGGAGCATCGCGTCCGTCCATGCGGCGAGCTCGACTTGCGACATGCCGCGGAACATGATCGCCATCAGGAGCGCCGAGAGCTGATAGTCGGGGATCACGTCGGCGGT
>JAUXCV010000361.1 GCA_030618675.1 Acidimicrobiia bacterium
CCGAGCCCGGAGGTACCGTTCGAGACGTTCATCGACTCGAGTGGATCCTCGGTGTAGACCGTGTGGCCACGTTCCTTGGCATCGTTGATGGTGTCCATGACGAGCAAGGGCGTCTTCGTCTGCACGTAGTGAACGTCGGCCGGATCTTCGATCCCTGCTGCCTTCATCGCACGGAGAACACCCTCGGCAACCTTCGCGACCATTGCGGGCCGGCCGATGTCCTCGGGAAGGATGACGTCGCTCATCGCATAGCCGACGGCGAGGCGGGGCTCATCGGACACAGGGCCATCGTCCTCGACGTTGGCGAAGATGGTGGCGTGGGGGCACAAGATGCCATCCGTGCCACCGGACCAAACCATCGGGATCTCATCGACTTCTTCTACGGGCCTCGTGCCCTTCTCCATCAGCACCTTGCGGAAGGCCTGGTCGGCGATGATCCTGGTGAAGTCGTTGACACCACCGTTGCCTTCCGTCTTGCCCACAACGGCAACAACGCCGTCGGCATCGAAGGCGCCTTCATCGATCAGAGCTGCCAGACCAGATGCATCACCGACACTCTCGAGCACAACCTTGCGTACCTCAACGGCCATTACTACGCCTCCTGTCCGAACACGTCCGAGTATATCCGACAGTAGCCGAATGGCGCACGGCTGCCATTAGGGTATGTTGCCGTGAGTTCACGCACTTCATTGTCACATTCTTACGAAGGGGAACTGCTCACGCTTCGGGAGGTGCTGACAACTCCCAGTTTCCAGGATACCGAGGTACTGGCCGGTTCATCCGGGCTCGACAGGGTCGTCTCCTCGGTCAACGTCATGGAGAATCCGGACATCATTCCGTGGGTCAAGAACCGGGAGCTTCTGATCACGGTTGGCTATTCGCTCGCCGGGCGGGGAAAGGATCTCGCAACGCTGATTGAGGAACTGGCCGACCTGAACCTCGCAGGGTTCGGCGTCAAGCTCGGTCCGTACGTCACAGAGATCAGCGCCGATGCACTCGACGCTGCGAATCGACTCGATTTTCCGATTCTCTCGCTCCCGCCGACCGTGTCTTTCGACGACCTGATCGCGGACGTCTATCGGGCCCGCGGCTCTCTCCTCTTGGGAGGCCTCCACCGAAGAAGCGATCGAGAGCACGAACTGATGAGCGTCGCTCTCGCCGGCGGTGGTCCCAGCGAAGTGGCGGCGCGACTCGCCCAACTCGTGGCATGTGAGGTTCTCGTCCTGGGCCCGGGTAACGACGTGCTGTGTCACCACCCGGGCGCTGAAGGAACGTTCGACAAGGAGCAAGACCCACGCGCGAGTTCACGTTTCGAGGAGGCGACCACAGCGCCCATCGTTTTCGGGTCAACCTACGTGGGCCAGCTCTATGTGCTTCCGAACGAGGACCCGGTCGAGGAGTTCTCTCCCGGTCTTGTTCCGGCGTGCGCTCAGATCATGGCGCTTGCTGCTTCTCGAGAGATCGCCGTGGCCTCCGTGGATCGTCAGTTTCGGGCCGAGTTCCTGGAGCAGGTGCTCCGGAATCGTCTGGATCGGAGAGAGGTAGACCGCCGCTGCCAGGCACTGGGGTGGACCATCGAGTTTCCGGTGGTCGTCGTGAATCTCTCGCCCGCGGAACTCGACGCCACCCCTCATCTCGAAAGAGTGAGAGACGCGTTGGGTTGGTCACTCCGGGCCCGAGGCCTCCATGCTCCCCACGCCATCGTCAACGGGAGTGTTGTTGCCATCGTTGGAAGCGAGGAACCGCCTGACGCCGACCCCGAGACGACAGCGGCTGAGGCCATGTCCGAGGTCGTTTCTCGATCTGTGGCAGGAACCTGGACCGCAGGCGTTTCGGGCCATATCCATAGCCCCTCGGATCTTCTGAGAGGATGGGACCAGGCCCGAACGGCAACCAGGGTGACGCGGGCTATCAAAGGTATCGGAGTCGTCGGCAAGTTCACCGACCTCGGCGTCTTCCGACTCCTCTCCGAGGTCGACCCGATCCTGTTGAGAGAATTCGCGAAGGAGGCTCTGGGTGAGCTGTATGAGCCCGCCGGTGGCCGGGCCGAACTCAGGCGAACGCTCGCCGTCCTGCTGGATACGAACCTGAACATCGCGAAGACGGCCAGGGAGTTGCACTACCACTACAACTCGGTTCGCTACCGAACGGCTCAGCTCGAACAGATTCTCGGACCGTTTCTCACCGATCCCACGCGCCGGTTGGAACTGCATGTCGCTCTCCTAATCGGCGACATAGCTCCGGATGACGGTACTCCGTAGCCCGTAGCCCGTGGTCCGTAGTCCGTAGTCCGTAGTCCGTAGTCCGTAGTCGGCGAAGGATCTGGTCTACTGATCTACTGATCTACTGAT
>JAUXCV010000157.1 GCA_030618675.1 Acidimicrobiia bacterium
GCGATTTCGATCGAGAGCAGATCATCAACGTCCGGGAACATGATGTCCAAGATGCCGTCGGTCGATAGATCGCTCCCGACGCCGGCAGGTTGATCCAACGGCGCCTCCGCACCGCTCAAAGCGATCCAGGAAAGCGCTGCAGGATCGAGGTCGACGGTGAACGTCACTGTGTCGTACGGTGCGTCGATCGCGTACCCGCCCGCGGGGGCCATCGGACCGAGGACGAACACCGACGCAGAAGTGCCGGCCGCCGCAACGCCCGTACCGTCTTGATCATCGCCACCGTAGGTTCCTGCTGGGCGCCCGAAGAAGGTGCCGTCCCACACGTCGATCAGAACGAAGTCCTCGATGATGACGATGGTCGGTTGGACGACGACAACGATCGTCGTCCCCCATCCCGGCCACGGCGTGCCCACGTACGTCGGCGTTGTCGGAGCGGGCATCGGTGGGATGAGAGGATTCCCGCATGCGCATTTGGCACGCGGCACCCCGTACCGGTCGACGAGGACCGCAGTGCCGGCCTGGAGCACCGACTGACGCGGCGTCGGCTGGCCGTCACGGAAGCCGTGATTGGTGACCCGGGTGTCTTCGATCAGCGTGACCGGAGTCAGTTCCGCGAAGTAGTCCGGTAGATCGGCAACCGTGAGGGAGGTCCGATCATCGTCCCACAGCAGCGCCGGATCGCTGTTGAGGGCTTCCACCCATGCATCGGCCTGGGCCGGGTGTGCCTGGAGGAACGCCAGCATCCCGGCGGCATCGCATCGCGCCGAGTCCCGGGTTCCTCCGTACAGACCGGGCCGATCGCCGCTCCGGCCCTCGACGACGACCTGCCCAGGGAGCGTCGTCAGGGTGGTTTGCGGGGCGGTCGTCGTCGTCACGATCGGAGCCGTCGTCGAAACCGCCGGTTCGGTGAACACCTCACCTCCGGTGAAGCTGTCGGGTCCGGGCGAACCGGCCGGCTCGAGAAAGATCTCGCCCGATGTCTCGCCGGGTCCGAGCGCCGAGATACCTTCGCTGCCGGTCGCAACGGCCGATGTCTCGACGGCGGCGCCGGTCGTGGCGGTGCTATCCGTCCCGGCTGCAACGTCTTCCGAATCACCGCGCGTCGTGAGGAAGACGACGAAGGCGGCCAGGAGGACGAACGCTGCGATCAGCGAGCCGATGAGCGCCCGGCGCCCGCGATCGGATGGCGCAGGAGGCGGTGCAGCAGCGGGTGGTGGGGCGCCCTGGGGTGCAGGTTGTGAGCCGAGATCGGCACCACAGTTACGACAGAACACATCTCCGGCGACCGCTTCGCGGCCACACTGGGAACAAGTCACCAGATCACCTCGGAAGTTGCATGAGTCAAGCGTCGCGAACGGAACGGACACGGATTAGAGGAAAAGGACCCATGAGCGACCTTCAGCCATAATGGCCGAAACCACTCAACCGAATGGAGCCGGGATGTATCAAGCACAGGACGGACGCTACGACCGGATGCCGTACGCCCGATGTGGGCGAAGCGGGCTTGATCTCCCGAAGATCGCCCTGGGGTTGTGGCAGAACTTCGGCAGCCGGGCGCCCTTGGAATCTGCACGGGAGATGCTGCTTCGGTCGTTCGATCGGGGCATCACACACTTCGATCTCGCCAACAACTACGGACCCGAGTACGGGACGGCGGAGGAGACCTTCGGCCGGATCATGGCCGACGACCTCGCCCCGTACCGAGACGAACTGATCATCTCGACGAAGGCCGGCTACGACATGTGGCCCGGGCCGTACGGGCAGGGTGGAGGCGGTCGCAAGTACATGCTCGCAAGCCTCGACCAGAGTCTCACTCGGATGGGTCTCGACTACGTCGACATCTTCTACTCCCACCGCTTCGACCCCACCACACCGCTCGAAGAGACCATGGGTGCATTGACCACGGCCGTGCAACAGGGCAAAGCTCTCTACGTCGGCATCTCGTCGTACGGCCCGACGGCGACCCGAGAAGCGGCTGCGATCCTCCGTTCTACGGGAACACCGTGCCTCATCCATCAACCGTCCTACTCGATGATCAACCGGTGGATCGAAGACGATCTCCTCGACGTCGTCGACGAGGAAGGAATCGGGGTCATCGCGTTCTCGCCGCTGGCCCAGGGCATGCTCACCAACAGGTACCTCGACGACGTCCCGCCGGACTCACGGGCCTCCGAGGACACCTCACTGAGCAGGGATTTCCTCACCAAAGAGAACATATCCAGGCTCCGTGCACTGAACGAGATCGCAGCCGGACGGGGTCAGACGCTGGCCCAGATGGCGATCGCATGGGTGTTGCGCGACCCGCGGGTGACGACTGCGCTCGTAGGAGCGAGTCGATGGTCCCAGATCGAGGACAGCCTGAGAGCCTTGGAGAATCTCGAGTTCACCGCAGAAGGACTCGCAGCGATCGATCTCTACGCCGTCGAGGGCGGGATCAACATCTGGGAGACATCGAGCCGGGCAGACTGAACCGCCAAGAGCACCGGCCTGATCCTTGTCATACCGAGAAGCCCAAGGCATCGGGGCACCGCACTCTTGTGAATTCTGGCGGTAATGCTCGCTACGGCCGAGTGGACTTCCCTGAGCCCCGCGGTGAAGTTGTCGACGGCACCCCACCGGGGTTGGCCGTGGACCCGGCGCTTCCACCGCTCCCCGACCCGGACTGCTCTTGATCGTCCGTGGGGTCCGTCGCGCCCGACCGCTGATGGTCTTGCTCTGTGGAGCTTCGCGATCCGGAGGGCGCGGTGCTTCCAGCGTCCTCACGGGGACCTATCTCCTTCTCGGGGTCCGAGCCTGACTTCTGTCCACCTTCACCAGATCCGTTCTCTTCGGTGGGCTGCGTCTCTTCGTCTTGCTGCTGTATGCGCTCTCGAGCACGTTCGAGTCGGAATCTCAGGTCCCCTGATTCGGCGAGTTGCCGGGTGGCGGATTCGGCCCTCTCCAGAGCGCGTGTGACCGTGTGGAACGGTGCACGGCGGAACACGAGTCGCTCGACTTCCTCCACGCGGTGAGTTGCCTCGATGTCATGGTCAACGATCGAGCGCACCCGCTCGGTGATCTCCTTCACCGGATAGAGGAAGTCACCCGGAACTGCGTTCTCAGCTGCGAGAGCCGCACCTGCGGGGGCCACGATGAAGATGGCTGCGACCGCCGCTGCGACCCGGCGACGCAGACCGAACCCAACGGGGACTGGAGCGGGTGGAGCCGTCCGAATCGCGGCGCCCAACTCGGCCAGATGCCGTTCCCTCGTTTCGGGAGCGACCTCGACCCGGTAGGCCGATGACAGACGTTCCATGGGATCGCGTGCGTCCATCATCCACCGTCCCCGGTCGTCCGGCTGAGTAGCGTCCGGAGGCGCTGCTCGGCCCGGCGGTTCGCCGCATACACGGCAACCCTGTTCCCACCGACCACGTCCGCAATCTCGTTGCCGTCCATGCCGACAACGTGCCTGAGCACGAGCACCGTTCGCTGATGCGACGTCAACTGCGCCATCGCAACAGAAAGGTCAGAGTCGGCGTCGACATCCGACGGGAGATCAGGTTCGACGCCGACGTCTGGAACCTCTGCAGACAGATGCTCGGGACGACGCGCCCGGCGTCGCAGCTCGTCGAGGCACGTGAAGCGAACGCTCCTGAAGAGCCATGCTCGCAACGAGCGACCGTCCCCTTTGATCGTCGGAGCGGATTGGACGAGTTCAAGGAACGCTTGCTGTACCGCGTCCTCGGCGAATCGGACATCATGCACCATCCCGTTGGCGAACGATGCCAGCGGATCGGAGGTGTGCCGGTACGCCGTGGCGAATGCGGTCTCACTCCTGGTGCGTATGCCGTTCATGATCTCATCAAGTTCCGGATACTCACTCACATGCCTGTGTATCGCCTCTCTAGAAGAACAGGACCCGGAGCGGTCCGAGCACGAACGCCCATACCCACTGGAACATGTGACGGTACTCGGCGCCCTCTCCATCGTCTCCGATCATCGCTGCGAATCGATCCATGACCCGGTTGTGTGCTTCGGTTCTGGTCTCTTCGCGAATCGGGTCACAGTCGGTGCCCGACGAATCGCCCGAGCAGTCGCCGACCTGCTCGCGGATCTGGTTCTGAGTCTCTTCTTGGGTCTGCTCCTGATCCTGGTCCGGATCGCTCACCCGAGCCTGTTCGCGGGTCTGGGCCCGGTCCTGTTCGGGATCGCTCGACCGAACCTGTTCCTGATCCCGGGTCTGAGCCTGATCCTGGTCCGAATCGCTCACCCGAGCCTGCACCTGATCCCGGTCCTGCTTCGTGATGGGGTCGGGGACCTGCGCCCCTTCTCTCGAGTCCGGGCCGGGTCCGGCGATTGCCGCCGTCACCGTGAACAGCGAGAACACAAGAGCCACGACCGTGAGCAACGTGATCCTCTTCATATGGATCTCCTTTCGCATGAGCTTCCAATGGGGGAGACGATGGAAAGGACGCGGATTCGACGGAGAACGCCGAACTTTTCCCCGTACCGACGAGATTCCCGGTTCCGGGGTTTGGAAGGTCAACCGGCGGACGGAGGATTGCGAACTACGGGGTGTGAAGGCGCCACAGCCACGCCTGCGAATCCCGGGGTCGAGAGGCGGTTGGAACGATTAGATCAGCTGTTGGCCGATTCGTAGGCCGCTTGGCAGGCCTTCGTGCCATCATCGGTGGCGAGATACTCGATCCAGAGGTCATCCTCGTTCTCGAACTCCTCGCCGATAGCGAGGAGCGCCGTGACCTCCTCTTCGGTCAGGTCGCCGACATCGAGATCATCGGGATGCAC
>JAUXCV010000187.1 GCA_030618675.1 Acidimicrobiia bacterium
CTATTTCACCGCTTTCGAACCCGACAGCGGCCAGGAGATATGGCGCACCGACGGAGCCACCACCGAACGCATCACCAACATCAACCCCGGCCCCGCGTCCTCGTACCCGCGGGACCTCACGGCGATGAACGGCTGGATCTACTTCACCGCACGCACTCCTGAAACAGGTGACGAACTGTGGCGCACGAACGGACTGATCACGGAGCGCTTGAACCAGATAGGTAGTAGAGCAGTAGAGCAGTAGAGCAGTACTGCAGTACTGATCTACTGATCTACTCACTCAGCAGCGTCCCTTGTGGTGACAGAACCACGTCCCTCTCTGCGCCAAGGTGCTGATACGCTCGGTCTGTCGCGATTCGTCCACGTGGCGTTCGCTGGAGAAAGCCCTCCTGGAGGAGGAAGGGTTCGTACGCGTCCTCGACCGTCTCCGGTTCTTCACCCACGGCGATCGCCAGGGTGGACAGACCAACGGGTCCCCCACCGAACTTGACGGCAACGGCGTACAGGATCGCACGATCGACCTTGTCGAGACCCATCGCATCGACTTCGAATACCTCGAGCGCGCGATCTGCGATATCTGCGTCAACATGCCCGTCGGCCCGTACCGCCGCGTAGTCGCGCACCCTTCGCAGCAGCCGGTTGGCAACCCGCGGCGTTCCCCTGCTCCTGCCGGCGATCGTATCTGATCCATCTTCGGTGATATCAACGTCCAGGATCGCAGCGGACCGATGGATGATGGACGAGAGATCCTCCGTGTCGTAGTAGTCGATCCTGGCGACGTACCCGAAGCGATCTCGAAGCGGCGGCGCAACACGACCCACGCGGGTTGTTGCTCCCACGAGGGTGAACGGAGGCAGATCGATCTTGATGGACCGTGCCGCCGGACCCTTGCCGACCACGATGTCGAGCTGAAAATCCTCCATCGCCGGATAGAGCACTTCTTCGACCTGGCGCGGCAGGCGATGGATCTCATCGATGAACAGAACGTCGCCGGCCTCGAGATTCGTGATGACGGCGGCGAGATCTCCCGGACGATCGAGAGCGGGTCCCGATGTGCCCCGGAACTGAGCGTCCATCTCTGCCGCAAGGATCCCCGCGAGCGATGTCTTGCCGAGACCGGGCGGTCCCGAGAAAAGTACGTGATCGATCGCTTCGCCGCGTCCACGCGCAGCCTCGATCAGGATCGCGAGCCGTTCCTTGAGAGCTCCCTGGCCGATGAATTCGTTCATCTTCCTCGGACGGAGGCCCGATTCGATCATCTCGTCTTCAGGTGTGGTCCCTCCGGTCAGGAGACCCTCTTCTCTCATCGCTCACCCCGTTTGCCGAGGGCCTGGAGGGAACGTTTCAGCAGATCCTCGATGGAAAGATCGGCGGGGAGACCGCGCAGGACACTACTGATCTCGTCCGGCTGGTAGCCGAGTCCTTCAAGGGCCACCCTCACCTCACCGAGAGGTCCGGAGACCTGCAGGTCGCCATCCGGCACATCGAGTTTCGGTCGAAGCTCCAACAACAGCTTCTGCGCCGAGCGCTTCCCGATGCCGGGAACGGCCGTGAGCGCCTCAACATCATCGGTGGCCACGACCCTCCGCAGATCGTCGGCCGTCATCGTCGCGAGAATGGCCAGGCCCACTTTGGGACCGATTCCCGACACGCCCATCAACAACCGGAACAGATCACGATCGTCGGCCGTCGTGAAACCGAAGAGAGCGAGCTGATCTTCGCGGACGTAGAGATGAGTGTGCAACACGATCTCAGATCCGACGCCGGGTAGCTCCGCGAAGGTTCGCCCTGTGACCGCGATCTCGTACCCGACGCCGGCGACATCGATCGTCACAGCGTCGGCACCGACGGCCAGGAATTCGCCCCGGACGCGACCGATCATGAGATCCTCGCGTTCAGCGCCGCGTGTTGAACGTGGCACAACGCCACTGCCAGAGCATCCGCAGCGTCGGCCGGGGTGGGAGGCCCCGGGAGCCCGAGACGCATGGCAACGACCCGCTGCATCTGTTGCTTGTCGGCGACCCCCGAGCCGGTCAGGGCCATCTTGACCGCCGACGGCGTGTACTCCGCGGTGTCGAGCCCTGCTTCAGAGAGCACCAGAAGAGCGATACCGGAGGCCCGCGCGACCGACATGGCGGTCTGGCGGTTGTTGTTGACGAAGACCTGCTCGATGGCGGCCATCTGCGGCTCGTACTCCGCGACGATCTCGCGAAGGTCCCTGGCCAGTTCGACGAATCTCTGTCCCAACGGTTGCGAGGGTTCGGTGCGGATCACACCCGCGGCCACCGCCTTCTCGGTTGCACCGGTTTTCTCGATGATCCCGTATCCGGTGCGAGTGAGACCGGGAGCGATACCCAATACGAACATATGTTCTACAGCGTAGCGGGCGACGGGGACAGAACCCAAGACCCTCCCATTGAGCGGGCACGATCCCATCGCCGCCACTTGTCCGCCGATGTGACGATATGCGCCTCTTCGGGAATGAGCGGGGTCGGCTGGAACCGGGGAGGCTGCAGGCAGTAGTACGCCGTACGCACGACGTTCCGAGGCTTCACCCGACCCACTACCGGCTTCGTCGCCACACCCCGCCCAAATCCGAAGAGCCCGATATACCCGATCACCCGAGACGCGACGAAGGACCCGGCCACCCGTTCATGGATTCCACAATCGTCGAGACAACACCCGATTCCGTCCGGGTTGCAGCACTCAGGTCTACTGCTTGTCCTCGTCCGGACGCTCTCCCCGCCGGTAACGCTGTCGACGGCAGCATCGCCCGAGCAAGCAGCAACTGGCTCCCATAGCCGCGAAGCCGAACACCCCGAGTACCAAGATGGCAACGATCACGAGAAGCCAGGTATCCACGAAGACCTCCATCCACCGAGATGCCGATTCCCAGGCTCGATATGGACTGTAGGGAGTAACGCCGGCGCTGCAAAATCCTTCGTTCGAGCGGATACCCGTTCAAACACGACCTTCGTGTGGCTCGGCTCACCAGGCCCGTTCCATCCAAGGAGTCACCAACCAGCCGACGTTTCCCTACTCCATCTCGACGAGGACCTCGTCGGGGATGTCGAAGTTGGCGTGCACCGCCTGCACGTCATCGAGATCCTCGAGGACGTCGACGAGACGCAGCACTTTGGCGGCGTTGGCAGCATTGAGTGGCACCAGCATCGCAGCGATCTGTGTCACTTCCCCCTGGTCGATGGCGACCTCTGATTCTTCAAGTGATGCGCGAACCACCGCGAGATCTCCAGCGGCACAGGTGATCTCCCACTGGTCGCCGGCCTCCTCGACATCGTCGGCGCCTCCTTCGAGAGCGGCCATCATCACCGTGTCCTCGTCTCCTGTGACAAGGAGGTACCCCTTCTGCTCGAAGAGGTACGCCACCGAACCGGGTTCGCCGAGGCTGCCGCCGTTCTTGGTGAACGTCGATCGGACCTCGGCCGCAGCGCGGTTCCGATTGTCGGTCAGGACCTGCACGTAGAGCGCCACCCCGCCGGGGGCGTAGCCCTCGTACCAGATCTCCTCGTAGGCAACACCGTCGGCGTCTCCGCTGCCGCGAGCGATGGCCCGCTCGATGTTGTCCCTCGGAACGGACGCATCCTTCGCCTTCTGGATCGCCGTTGCGAGCGAGGGGTTGCCCTCGGGATCGGCTCCGCCGGTTCTGGCCGCCGCCTCGATCCCCTTGATGAGCTTGGCGAACAGCTTGCCCCGCTTGGCGTCTTGACGCCCCTTGCGGTGTTTGATGTTGGCCCACTTCGAATGTCCGGACATCAACGCTCCTCGGCAAGATCGATCAAGATGGCGTGCAGCCGGTCGTCGCCCGTCAACTCCGGGTGGAAGGACGTCGCAAGGATACGGTCTTGCCGGACCACAACAGGGTGTTCTCCTCCCCCACCCGGATCGCTCACCGTCGCGAGGATCTCGACATCGGCTCCGACCTTCTCGATCCAAGGGGCGCGAATGAAGACCGCTCTCATGGGTTCGGCGAGTCCGCCCACACGGAGGTCCGCCTCGAACGACTCGACCTGGCGACCGAATGCGTTCCGCTCGACGACCACGTCGAGTACTCCGAGTTGGGGCTGATCCATTCCCGTGGTACCGGATGCCAGGAAGATCATACCTGCGCATGTCCCGAGAACCGGCATGCCGAGAGCGATGCGTTCACGGATCGGATCCATCAACCCGTAGATCGTCGCGAGGCGACCGATCGTCGTGGACTCGCCTCC
>JAUXCV010000464.1 GCA_030618675.1 Acidimicrobiia bacterium
GCAGTGCCCGATTGAGGATCACAGCGGCGGGCTCGATGGAGACCTCCGTCAGATCCTCGAAGAACCGGAGTACCTCCGCGACGGGGGCCGGATCCGCGGTCGTCACGACGAGCGTGGTGGCGCGCTGTTGGTGGCGATTGATTGTGGCTGCGCGTGCTGCGAGGCGGTCGTACATGCTGCGAAGGTCGAGCAGGAACTCGGCGACGTCCTCGAGGAGGGGTCCGCCGAGGATCGCATCCGCGATCTTGAGGATGGGACGACCCGTGAACCGGTAAAGGAAGCGTCGGCCCGGGAGCTGCGATCCGGTGAGCCATCGGAGGAGCTTGCCACCGATGAGTTCCGCCGTCTGGGATGGGGCGAGGAAGAAGTCGAGGCCGCCGGCCGAGGGGGGCGTGTCGACGATGATCGCATCCCAGTTGCCCGACTCGATCATCATCGACATGGTCTCGGCGGCAGCGAAGGACTGGGCGGCGGGGAAGCGGTCGGCGATGGCGCGGAAGTAGTGGTTCTTGAGAAGCCGCTCGCCGACGTCGGGGTCGCTGTAGCGGTGGACGACTCCTTCCCAGGATGCGGTCGCGTCGAGGGTCGAAGCCCAGAGTCCGGTGACACCGGGAACCGGGGTCGGCTCGTTCGACAGGGAGTGCAGATCGAGTGCGTCGGCGAGACGACGCGCAGGATCCACCGTCATGACGACGGTGCGTCGGTCGGGTCCTGCCAGACGCGTGGCGATGGCGGCCGAGATCGTCGTCTTGCCGACACCACCGGCTCCGGTGACGATGACGGTTGTGGTTTCGCGTGTCATACGAACGACTCACAGATCTCGGAAAGCCGGGCGGAAACCTCGGCGGGAGTGTGGAATCCGAAGAGGAACGGGAGTCGAGGATCCCCGGGAATCGAGTTGAGCCACACAGCCTGGGACTCGACCAATCCGGTGTGGAGCAGACCGGCGTCCCGCGCTGGACCGTCCGGCACGGCGGCAACCGCGTCCACCGTGACTCCAAGCGGTTCGAGCACGCGATTGGCGACCACACCGGCGATGAGGATCTGTCGCTCGCCATCGATGTGGGCGATCGCCTCTCTCGTCTCGTGAACCGCGAGCTCCTCGGGGGTCGTAACGAGGAGCAAGCCGCTGACGGCCGGATCCGAGAGCGTGGATTCGAGCCGATGAGCCTGATCTCGCACCGCGCCGGTGGGGACGAGTCCGGTGATGGTCTGTGGCGCTCCGAGGTAGGACTGAAGTTGCCCGAGCGGGGGAGCGTCGGCGATGACGAGGTCCCACTTCCCGCTCTGGACTTCGAAGATCGGTTTCCCCATCGTGACGATCTCCCGGATCCCCGGGGCCGTGTCGGCCAGCACGCTGAGGGCGCCGGAGAGCTGTCTCATCGGGAGCGAACGGGGCACGTGGAGTTGGAGACCGAGGTACTCCTCGAGGGCATGGGAGCGATCAACGACCGCGCCGTACAGGCCGGGGTGGATGCGAGCCGGTTCGTAGTGGAGGGAGTCGACGCCGAGGTGGGCGGCGAGTCCGCTGGGCTGGATCATCGCGAGAACGAGGACGCGTTTCCCGCGACGAGCGGCCAGGATGGCGAGGGCTGCTGCGACCGCGGACTTGCCGACACCACCCTTGCCGGAGACGATGAGAAGTCGTCGATCGAGCATGCACTCAGAGTAGCCGGAGCGTCAGGTCGGACCTTCACTGGAGGCGGACGGTCGGGTACGCTTCGGCCTAGACGAACAGGAGATCCGATGGCCCAGTTGAACATCGACGAGTTC
>JAUXCV010000055.1 GCA_030618675.1 Acidimicrobiia bacterium
CCGTTCGGGGCGTCGATCGTGACGGGGAACGCCGCTGAATCGGGCATCGTCGTCGACGCAGCAGCGATCGTCGTGGTCGACGCCACCGTGGTTGTGGTCCCGAGTGTCGTCGACGGTGCCTCTGGCGTGTCGCCCGATGATCCACATGCTGCAGCAACGAGTGCTATCACAGCGAATGTCGTCAGGATCTTGCGGGTCATGATGATGCTCCTCTCTCGGGAGGAGCCTTCATGGAAGCGACGGGACCCGTCCTCCGAAGGTGCGGTCGCACACCGGTGGGAAGGCGACCTGGCTCATCCCCGGGGGGCTTCACAGTTGCGGGACAGCGCCGGATTCAAACCGGACTTCGCTTCACACACGGCGCTCGGGCAAGCCCGAGAGAAGTAATCGTAGTCCACAGACCGGGTTGGGGATACTTGATAGCGCAGCAGAGCAGTAGATCAGTAGATCAGTAGATCAGTGCTGCTCTACTTGCTACTGAGCTACTGCTCTACTCCTTTCAAGCGCCCACTACCCTCTCGTCCAATGAAACCCGTTCTCAATGCTCTCATTCTTGCCGCGGCCGCTGCGGTCGCCATCACGCTTGTCGTTACTCGCCGACCGAGTCGTCCCCCGGTTCGACAGGGTTCCTGGCAGCCGATCGATCAACCATCTTCATGAGGATCGCCCTCGACCACACCTCTGAAATCGGGGTTCGGGTCGGTCGTCTCCTCTTGGGAGAAGAGGATCTCGACCTGCTCGGCGTCGTGCGACGCGACGTCATGGACAAGGATCGGCGGATTCGTCGAATCGACGACGTCGCGGGATTCGACGCGGTCGTCACCGACGATCCCGACTCTACGATCCTCGACGAAGCCGTCGCGGCGGGTGTTCCTTGCGTTCTCTGGGCCGACTCCCTCGATCGTCGGGCCGACGCCGAGAGCCCTCCGTTGCTCCTCGGCGCCAACCTCGTCAGCGGGATCGGTGAGAGCCTTGCGAATCGCGAGGCCGATATCGCCGGTCCAACCGCACAGGTTCTCTTCGCCTGGACCGAACCGGGCAAGCCATTGCGTCACGGCGAACCGCTGACATTCCCGGAACCCGTCGGTGCCCGCTGGGGAACCAGGCGCCGGATGACGAACCGTCGCCTCGATATCGCGGCACCGGTTCCGGACGAGTGGGCCGGCATCATCGTGCGATCCACCACCGACGAAACGACCCGTACGCTCGGCATCGCGGACCTCGCCGTCCACCTCGAAGCCATCTCACTCGCCTCCGGCGCCGTACTGGCCGCGTCGGGATACGTGCCCTCGGGCGCACACCGCCCCGACGAAACGGCCGATTCCTACCTCGATGCCGCCCTCCGCATCGGCCTGGACATCGCATCGTTCACCGAATCTTCATAGGTTCACCGTCCCCATATGCCGTCTGCCGGGGTTGAATGAACTCCATGCGGAAAACCCTCGTCATCGTCGGCGTCATGATGCTCGTGGCGACGGCGTGCACCACCGGCAGCACATCTGACGAGACCACTCCGAGCACGGTGGCGACAACGACCGAACCGTCGGGTTCCGTCACCACACCCGACTCGACCGCACCGTCGGCCGCCGGCACCACACCCGCCCCCGATTTCCCGGACGGTCTTGACTGGCTCAACGTGGAACAATCGCTCGATCTCGAGATGCTTCGTGGAAAGGTCGTACTCCTCGACTTCTGGACCTACGGGTGCATCAACTGCATCCACATCATCCCGGACCTCAAGCGCCTCGAAGCAGAGTTCCCGGATGACCTGATCGTCATCGGCGTGCACTCAGCCAAGTTCGCCAATGAAGGCGAAACCGACAACATCCGCGAGATCATCCAGCGATACGACCTGCGCCATCCCGTGGTGAACGACGTCAACTTCGACGTCTGGGACTCGTGGGGTGCTCGAGCGTGGCCGACCGTTGCTCTCATCGACCCGATGGGAAACGCCGTCGGTATGCACTCCGGAGAGGGTGTGTACGAGGTGGTTCAGCCGGTGATAGCGAACCTCGTCGCCGAGTTCGGATCGACGGGAGACCTCGATCCAACGCCTCTCCCGATTCGACTCGAACAGGATCAGTCTCCGAACACCGTTCTCTCGTATCCGGGGAAGATCCATGCCGATCCGTCGTCCGATCGGATCTTCATCTCCGACACGGGTCACCACCAGATCATCGCGGCCACCGACGACGGCACCGTCACGGCCGTGTTCGGTTCCGGTATCGAAGGATTCGACGACGGCACCGGCACCGCCTCGTCCTTCTCCTCCCCACAGGGCCTCGTCGTCGACGGCGACACGCTCTACGTGGCGGACACCAACAACCACGCCATCCGACAGATCGACCTCGCGACCGGCTCTGTCACGACTCTCGCCGGTACCGGAGCCAAGGGTTGGCCCCCGATCGGGGGCGGCCTGGACGATGTCGACCTGAACTCACCGTGGGCGCTCGAAATCTCGGGGGACCTTCTCTACGTCGCCAACGCAGGAACCCACCAGATATGGACCATCGATCTGATCTCTGACACCGCTGCGCCGTCGGTCGGCAGCGGAGCGGAGGGCACCTCCAACGGTCCACTCCTCGAAGCCGCCCTGGCCCAGCCTTCCGGGCTGACGCTCGATCCTGACGGCATCCTCTACTTCGCAGATTCCGAGTCGAGTTCGATCAGAAGCGCAGAGATCGCTGCACCCGACGGAGTGACCGGTCTCGTCGCCGGCGGGGTGAAGAACCTGTTCGAGTTCGGAGATCAGGACGGCGCGGGATCCGAGGCCAGGTTCCAGCATCCACTCGGCATCGACTGGCACGACGGCCGACTGCTGGTCGCCGACACGTACAACTCGAAGATCAAGTCGGTGGATCTATCGACGCGATCCGCGGTGTCGCTGTTCGGTTCAGAGCAGGGATGGAGAGACGGCACGGACCCCCTGTTCTACGAACCCGGTGGCATCTCCGTGGACGGCGACATCCTCTGGGTGGCCGACACCAACAACCACGCCATCCGTCGAGTCGATCTCAGAACCGGGGTCACGAGTACCGTCGTGCCGTCCGGCCTCGACGCCTTCACGACGGTCCCCGGAGACAAGGACTTCAGGGGAATGGTCGTGACTCTGGCCACGGTCTCGGCGGGAACAGGGGCTGCAGATCTCGTCCTCGACGTCGAACTCCCCGACGGGTACAAAGTCAACGATGAGGCTTCGTCGTCGATCCTTCTCTCCGACGATGGCGGAGTTGCCTCCTTCCCCGGCGGCAACCGAATCGATCTCACCGGTGCGACGTTCCCCGTCGTGATCCCGTTCGATCTTCACGAAGGACTCGGAACGGTCACGGCCGACCTCGCCCTGGTGTGGTGCCGGAAGGACGCGGAAGGTCTCTGCTTGCTCGAACAGACCCGTTTCGAGATTCCGTTGGACGTCTCTGAGTCGGGACCGTCTGCGTCGATCCGCCTGTCCCTCCAACTCGAGACGCCGTAACTGCAGGAATCAGCCCTCTTCGACGACGGCAACCGGTTCGGTCTTGGTATCTCCGTTGTCGCCGCTCGTCTGGCCGTGCACCGCGGGCCGCAGCGGCGCTGCTCGCTGGGCAGGGACCACGTACGTCTCTTCGAGAACGATCAATTCGACGCCGCCGACGACGTCCGCGATGAGGTTGTACATGACGGCACCGAGGGTCAGAAGACCGGTGAGCGCCACGAAGAACACGATGGAGAAGAACACCACCACCCGGAAGTAGAGCTCGCCGTTCGGCGTGAAGACAAGCGAAAAGTTGGCGACGATCTCGGCGAACTTGTCGGGGATCCCTCGCTGGATGGCGAGCGACCACATGACCCACACGCCCAGGATGAACACGAGGGCCCCGATCGCGTTGAGCACAAACGAGACCTTGAGCACCGTCCAAGGATCGATCTTGCGGATGACCCGCCGCACACGTCGAACAGCCATGGGGAGATTGTAGGAAGGGGGTCCGGATAGACCGGGGGTTTGGCATGAACAGGAGACAGGAGACAGGGGACAGGAAGAAGTACCCCATAGTCGAACACTCGGCGGCGTCCGGCTGTTCGCTGTTAGCTTCTTTGCTATGAAGTGGAAGCGGCGCCCCGTCGAGGACATCCGGACGATGGAGAGATTGTTCACCACTGCAGAGGCCGAGGCGGCACGACTAGGCGTGTCGAAACCCGGGGCGGAATACCTCGTTCTCTCGGCCCTCCAACTGCCCGAGGAGTCGGGGCGCCGGTCCTTCGAGCGGGTCGGAGCCGATCCTGACGACTTCTCGGTCGCCTTGATCAGCCAGCACAACGACGCCCTCCGAGCGGTCGGAATCGAGCCGACTGACGTGGTTCTTGACCAAGCCCTCGCCGAACCCGCCCCATCACGCCGTCCCGTGCGATATGCAGCCTCGGGCCGCGCTCTGTTCCAGGAGGTCGTCCAACTCGTCCGCGAGGAGAAATCCCAGATCTACGGCGCCTACATCGTGCTTGTTGCCGCACAGATCGACCACGGGACCACTCCTCGCACTCTCCAGCGGATGAGCGTCGATCGTCACGAACTCGCAACGGCGGCCCGCGCCGAACTCGACACTCTCAACGGCTCTTGAGCGTCCAGTATTCAGCACTGAGTACTGCGTACGCCGGGCACAGCCGGAAGAGCGCACAGTCAGGCGGCCAACAGCCCGGCCGGGTCTTGCTGTTGGCTGTTGGCTGTCAGCTGTCTTCTCTCACTCGTCGCCGTTCTTCGGAACGAGAGCTGCCGCGGACAACTCAGCATCTCCGTCCAGGCTCACGACCCTGACACCGGTCGATTCCCGCCTCTGACGGCTGATGTCGGACACAGCCTGACGGATCACGATGCCGTCGGACGAGATCATGAACACTTCGTCTTCGGGACTCACGGCTCTGGCCGCGATGAGCGTGCCCCGGACCCTTGTGAGCTTCATCGCTTTGACTCCCATGCCTCCGCGTCCCTGGCGCCGGAAGAGGTCCATCTTCGTCCTCTTCCCGTAGCCACCGCTGGTGAGTAGCAGAATGTCGCCGCCCTCCTCAGCCGTCGTAGCGGCAACGACCACGTCACCCTCGCGAAGCCTGATCCCCCTCACCCCCTGAGACGCTCGACCGAGCGGGCGGGCATCGTTCTCGCTGAAGCGAATGCCCTGGCCGTTCCTCGTGAACATGAGGAGGTCGTTCTCTCCACTCGTGGCACGCACGTCGACAACCTCGTCACCTTCCTGGAGCTTGATCGCGACCAGTACCTGGTTCCTGGAGTCGTAGGCGCTGAACTTCGACTTCTTCACCTGACCGTACTTGGTGAACATCACGAGATAGCGGTGAGTCTCGTAGTCGCGGGTGTCGATCACCGCCTCGATGATCTCGTCGGGATCCATCGGCAGCACCGACTGCACGAGGACACCCTTCGCTGTGCGATCCTTCCGGGGAATCTCGTGAGCCCGGAGCCGATAGACCTTCCCTCGGTTCGTGAAGATCAACAGATAGGCGTGCGCCGTCGTGTGGATCACATGCTCGATGATGTCGTCCTCTCGGAGGGCGGCACCCCGAACGCCCCGGCCACCACGGCCCTGGGTCCGATACGTCTTCGCTATCACCGACTTGATGTAGCCGGCTGCCGAGACCGTGACGACGAGTTCCTCGTCGGCGATCAGGTCCTCGAGAGACATCTCCCCCTCGTCGGGGATGATGCGGCTCCTCCGATTGTCCCCGAATTTGTCCCGGACGATCGTGAGCTCCTCACCGACGAGGGCGCGTCGCAACTCCTCGCTCGCAAGCAAAGCCTCGAGTTCCCGAATCAGTTCCTGAAGCTGCTCGTACTCCTCACGCAGCTTCCCGGTCTCAAGTGCGGTCAACCGGCGCAGCGGCATGTCGAGGATGTGGTTCGCCTGGATCTCGCTCAGCTCGAATCGATCCATCAGAGCAGACCGTGCCGCGGCGACGTCTTCCGACGACTTGATGATCTCGACCACCTCGTCGATGTTGTCCAGAGCGATGAGGAGGCCTTCAACGATGTGGGCTCGAGCCTCTGCCTTGGCAAGACGGAATCGGCTTCTGCGCTCGATCACCTCGAGCTGATGGGCGATGTAGTAGTGAACCATCTCTGCCACGTTGAGCGTTCGCGGAACGCTGTCGACGAGAGCGATCTGGTTGACGGAGAAGTTCTCCTCGAGCTGGGTGTGCTTGAAGAGTTGGTTGAGAATGACCTGAGGGTTGGCATCCTTCTTGAGTTCGATGACCAGCCGGGTTCCTTCCCTGTCCGACTCGTCGCGCAGGTCGGCGATCCCGGTAAGGATCTTCTTCCGAACGAGCTCTGCCGTCTTCGCCATGATCCGGTCGCGCGAGACCTGGTAGGGGATCTCGGTGACGATGATCCCCATGCGCCCGCGTCCGCGTCCCATCTCGACGATGTCGGTGACGGCGCGCATCTTCACCGATCCTCGGCCGGTTGCGAGTGCCTGCTTGACGCCGTTCATCCCCACGATGTAGGCCCCGGTCGGGAAGTCCGGCCCCTTGATGAACTCGGAGATGTCGTTGACGGTCGCCTCAGGATGATCGAGGCCGTGGAGTACCGCATCGATAACCTCCGTGAGGTTGTGCGGAGGGATGTTCGTCGCCATTCCTACGGCGATTCCGGTCGAACCGTTGACGAGCAGGTTCGGGAAACGGGCGGGCAGAACGCTCGGCTCTTGGCGCTCACCCGAGTAGTTGTCCGTCCATTCAACGGTGTCCTCATCGATGCCCTCGAGGAGATGCGCCGCAATCGGCGCCATCCGCGCCTCGGTGTTGTGGTTGATGAATCCGTTACCGAGGAAAGCGTGATCTTCAGAGTCGACGCGGATCGAGTAGACGGGCCTCGTACCGGCGTCCTCTACTACGGACACGGTTGCGTAGTAGTAGCCGTGGTCGACGAGATGGGTCGCCATCTTTCGCACGTCGGGATCAGCAATGTGGTCGAGAATGGCTTCGCCGTTGCGCTCCCACCTCTCGACACGATCGATGTTGTGCTTCTTCAACCGCTCGATTCCGCCCCTCCCTGCTTCAGATCGTATGTAGTCGGCGAGGAACGGAATGGCGTCACGCGAGAGCGCCGTCGTCTGGGCCGGCTGTCCTTCGAGTTCGAGAGAAAGCTTCTCGTGCTTCGTTCCGAAGAAACCGACACGGTCCGCGAATTGGGAAACCTCACGCCAGTTTGTGAGACAGACCTTCACTTCTCCGTTGTCGTAGTGGCTCAGCTTCGAGATGATTCCGAACTCGAGCAACAGGAGTTGGACATCGGCCGCAAGTTGGTCACTCCGGGTCGAATACGTGACCTGGACCGTGTTCTTGCCGAGATTCGAGGATGAACCGTCTCCCTCGAAGAGTCCCGCGAGGAAGGCTTGTTTGTCATCCCGGCTTGCTCTCCAGACCGCCTCCGGGATGCTCTTGTCAGCGCTGCGAAGGCCGACAAGAGCGCCGAGCGGCGAGTCGTGGAAGGCCGCGAGATTGTGGATGTCTATCTCGAAGAGTGTCTTCCCAGAAGGGAGAACCCGCTCCGACACATACCGGGTACCGCCGACGACCCGGTCGTACGCTGCGAGAACCTCTTCGAAGTACTCCCTGTCGGTGTTGTTGAATCCGGCGCGGCCGCTCGACGCCCAACCTTCAGCCACCCATGCGCCGAGCAAGAGCGCCTCTCCATCACCGAGGACGGCTCCGCCATCAGCGGCGTCATCGGATCGAGCGATCGCCACCCGATCTCCTTCCTGGATCTCGTCGAGGAGTTTCCAGAGGAGCACGGGAACACCCTCGATCGCTGTGAGCGTCAGCACCGGATGGTTGTGCGTCCCGGTGAGTTCAAGACCTTCGTTCGTCACAAGCCGGAGGGTCGGGTGGTCGCCGCTATGGAAGAGGCGGTCGGCCGCCTGCAATTCTCCGTGTCTTCCAAGCACCTTGAGAGAGATGTCGTGGTCCGACCCGGGAGCGGCTTCCGGAACGGTTTCCCTGATCAGGATCGTTCCGTCCGTTGTCCGGATGCGAGTATCCCCGACGACGCAATACCTCATCGCGGCCGGGGGATCGTCGACTGTGCCGAAGTTTCCCTGGGGCTGGATCAGCGGACTCCTCAGCGAGAAGTCCTGACCGAGACGGACCATGGAGTCGTAGACGGCCTCGGGCGAATGGGGATGGAACCAGCCGACCACGTCGCCGACCACCCGGGCGGACTTCCTGAACGGCGTTCCAGGACGGATCCCGGCATCGTGCATGGCGTAGAGGATCCTGCGGTGCACCGGCTTCAGGCCGTCGCGCACGTCGGGAAGAGCACGCGAGACGATGACCGACATCGCGTACTCCAGGAACGAGTCCTGCATCTCCCTCTCGATGTCGATACCTATGACTCTGCTCTGCTGTTCTTCGTTCGTCATGCGGTGTCCTAGATGTCGAGGAAGCGAACGTCTTTGGCGTTCTGCTGGATGAAGGTGCGGCGGGCCTCGACGTCGGTCCCCATCAGGGTCGAGAACGTCTCCTCAGCGGAGAACTGGTCCTCGAGCCCCACCTGGAGCAGGGTTCGCCTCTCCGGATCCATGGTCGTGTCCCAGAGTTCGCCGGCGTTCATTTCGCCGAGACCCTTGAACCGCTGGATGTTCAGCTTCTTGCCTGTGAGCTGCTTCTTGATCTCGTCGAGCCCCGCGTCGTCC
>JAUXCV010000090.1 GCA_030618675.1 Acidimicrobiia bacterium
CCGCTTCCTGCCCTACTGATCTACTGATCTACTGCTCTACTCAGCTACTCAGCTACTCAGCTACTCAGCTACTCATCCCCTAGAAACCCCTCGATCGCGTTCACGTAGACCTCCGGCCGCGACAGGATCGACTCGTGTCCGACACCCGGGATCTCGACGACCCGATCGGCGTCGATCCGCTCGGCCAAGTCGTATTGGAGCCGCGCCGGAACCACCTGGTCAGACGTCGGGATGATCACCATCGTCGGCGTGTCGATCTCACCGACCCACGGACGGCTGTCGAAACGCCACGCGGCGAACGCGGCCTCATAGAACAACGTTGGATCACGATTGAGGAGCGCCGTCCACATCCATCGTTCGTGAGCCGGTTCGATGAGTCCGTTCCGTTGAAGGTACCGGAACGTGAGCATGGCTGCTTCCTTCTTCGAAAGGCGGACGAAGGCGCGGGCAAACCAGATGACGAGAAACGCTCCGAGTCGGTGCCGGTCGACCGGACGGGCTGCAGTGCCGGCCAGGATCAACCGTCGTACGCGGTCCGGGTGACGGTGAGCGACGACCTGAGCCGCGAGTCCACCCATCGAGTAGCCGAAGAGATCCGCCTGATCGCAACCGATCCCATCGAGGAGTCCGACGATCTCGTCGGCAAGGTCCTCGATCTCGAACGATCCCCGGATCCGGTCCGACTTCCCGTGATTGCGGTGGTCCGGGACGATCACCCGGAACCGCTCGGCGAGGGCAGGGATGATCGAGAAGAAGTTCATCTCACCGTCGAAGCTCCAACCGTGGGCGAGGACGAGAGGCGGAGCGCCCTCGGGTCCGGTCTCGCGCACGAAGAACTCGCGCTCGCCAACGAGGATCGTCCGGCCCGGGAGATGGATGGGGCGTTCCTGATCACCCACGTAGGTCGGCTCCTTCTCGGGGCCGAACAGGCGCCAGGCCAGCCATGCCAGCCCGAGAAACCGGAGGAGCTGCCGGATCACATTCATGACCTCAGCGTACGTGATGCGAAGCGGGTCCTCGCCGGTTCGGCCGGTACGCTGGGTCCGTGACCCGTCTCCATCTCCACTCGTTCGGCGATGACCTGAGCAGCGTCTTGCTGCTCCACGGCCTCAGTTCGGCGGGGCCGGTCTGGTGGCGCGTGGCCGGGGCGCTCGCAGACGATGGTCACAGTTGTCTTGCCCCCGATCTCCGCGGGCACGGCGAAAGCCCCCGCGCTGTTGGCTACGCGCTCGATGGATACGCTGAGGACGTGATCGAGACATGCTCCGGCCCGTGGGACCTCATCGTGGGGCACTCGCTCGGCGGTGCGGTCGCCGTGCGTGCCGGCGAGATCGACCCAGGCTTCGCCAAGGCGTATCTCCTCATCGATCCGGCGATCGATCTCACCCCTGCCGCGATCGCCCAACTCCGACTCGATCTCGTCGCTGAGGCCGAGCATCCGCCGTCGGTCGAAGAGATCGTCGCCGACCACCCGAAGTGGCATAGGGAGGATGCCGAGCGCAAACACACCGCCGTGCTCGCCACATCTTCCGACGTGATGGCAGCGACCTTCGATGACAACCCCGAATGGCTCCTGGGAAGCGAGCTGTCCGCCATCGACGCCCCGGTTCACATCCTCGGCGCAGACCAAGAGCCTCTGTACTCAGCCGACGACTTCCAACGTCACACGCGTCCCGATTCAGCACTCACGTTCGAGATCGTCCCCAACACCGCCCACTCGATCTACCGCGACGACCCGGAGACAGTGATAGATCGGGCACTTGAGCTCCTGAGTAGCTGAGTAGATGGGTAGCCGAGTAGCTGAGAACCGCGGGCGTGTGTCTACTCAGCTACTCCGCTACTCCGCTACTCCGCTACTGCTCTCCACCCGGGCTACTCTCAACGGCCATGGCATTCATACGCCTCACCTCATACAGCCACGGCTCCGGCTGAGCGTGCAAGCTCGGATCTGACGAGTTGGCGCAGGTTCTGCGTCGTTTGCACGGAACGGAGATCACCAGGCACCCGGATCTGCTCATCGGGATCGACGGGTCGGATGACGCCGGGGTCTACCGGATCTCGGAGGACCTCGCACTCGTACAGACGGTCGACTTCTTCACCCCGATCGTCGACGACCCCGGTGATTGGGGCCGGATCGCCGCCGCGAACGCCCTCTCCGATGTCTATGCGATGGGCGGAACCCCTCTCACCGCCCTCCAACTCCTCTCGTGGCCCCGGGATGTGCTGCCGTGGTCCACCGCTGCTGATGTGATCGATGGAGCCGTCGAGGTGCTCACCCAGGCGAACTGCACGCTCGTGGGCGGTCACTCGATCGACGATAGCGATCCGAAATTCGGATTCGCGATCACTGGAACGGTGCACCCCGACCGAATGATCACGAACAACGCTGCCCGCCCCGGTGATCGGCTTGTGCTCACCAAGGCACTCGGCACCGGGGTGATCTCGACTGCGATCAAAGAAGGGGAAGTTCCCTCGTCGTCGGAGAGCGCCGCTATCGCATCCATGCGCCGGCTCAACGCTTCGGCCTCGGCCGCTGCTGTCGCAACCGGCATCAGGGCCGGGACCGATGTGACCGGTTTCGGTCTTCTCGGCCATCTTGCCGAGATGCTGCAGGCGAGCGATGTCACCGCCACGATCGGCACTTCCGCGGTCCCGATCCTCTCCGGCGCCGCCGACATCGCCGCCAACGGCCACGTGCCCGGCGGCACCAAACGGAACTATCGGGCTGTGGAGGGCATCGTCGACTTTGGCGAGACACCTGCGGCCCTCCGAACCATCCTCGTCGACGCCCAAACGAGTGGTGGTCTCCTGCTCGCCGTACCCGAGGCCGATCTCGATGATCTGGTCGCTGCCGTTGTCGCCGGCGGGGATCTCGCTGCCGTCATCGGCCGAATCGATGCCCCCAGCGACGGCGCCCTGATCTCGATCCACCGATAGAACCGACTAACCGTCGGCGCACATTGTCTGTTACTCTTGCGTCGATGCCGATTCATAGGATCGGCTGCGCAGACCCCCTCTCCCCCCGTGGGGGTCTGCCCTATTCCGGGTTGTCTACACCCTCACGCAACAGGCGATAGGCTGCTCCCGTTATGCGGTTGAGATTCCCCCGCCCGCGCGCCGTCACCGAGACGCTCCGTGAACTCGCCCGTCGTCGTCCCGATGAGGCCGAGGCCTATCTCGACGCGCATCAAGAGGAGTGGGAAGAACTCGCCGAGTACACCCCGGAGAACGCGGCCGACATCCTCGAGGCTCTACCGGAGGAGGGCGCCGCCGATCTTCTCAAGGATCTCGATCTTGACGACGCCGGTGAAGTTCTCGACGAGATGCGGCCGGAGGCGGCAGCGGACGTGCTCGAAACGATCCGGCCGTCCACAGCCGCGGCCCTGATCGCGATGATGGACGCCGACCAGGCGGCCGATGTGATCGGAGTTCTCGAACCGGACGAGCGGACGGCCGTTCTTGCCGCTCTCGATCCGGAGTCCGCCGCGGAGATCCACAGCCTCCTCGTCCACGCCGCCGATACGGCCGGTGGCATGATGACCACCGACTACGCCTCTCTCCCCATCGGTGTCAGTTCCGGTGAAGCCATCGAAGCCCTCAGGCGTCTCCACGAAGAGCTCGGCTCGAACCTCTCATACGTATACGTCACCGACGAGGCCGGACATCTGCGGGGTGTCGTCTCTTTCCGCGAACTCGTCTTCGCTCGACCGGGTCAACCGCTCGACGACGTGATGTTCGCCGACCCCGTCGCGGTCACTCCAACGACCGACCGTGAGATCGTCGCCGAGCTGATCCAGCGATACAACCTCTTCGCGATCCCTGTTGTCGATGACGACGGAACGCTTCTCGGGATGGTGAAGATCTCCGAGGCCCTCGAGGCGATCCAGGCCGAGGCAGGAGAAGACATCGCCGTCATGGTCGGTGCAGGTGTGGAAGAGACGATCTTCACCCCGGTGGGCCTCTCGGTGAGACGAAGATTGCCGTGGATCACGTTCAACCTCGTCGTCGGCCTCGTCATCGCGTTCGTGATCGCACAATTCGAGTCGACGCTCGCCGGCGCCGCGGTCCTGGTGGCGTACATGCCGCTGGTCGCACTCCTCGGCGGCAACTCCGGAGCACAGAGCCTCGCCGTGATCATCCGATCCATCGCGATGGGCGACCTCCCCCGGGGTCGGGCCGGAAGGGCGATTCGAAGGGAAATGGCGGTAACGATGATCGACGGCGTCGCCATCGCCATCCTCGCATCTCTCATGGGGGCCGTCACCGTTGGATTCTTCGGAAATCAGTCGGCGATCGAGCCGTTCGAGATGGCGATCATCCTGTTCGTGTCCGTGATCGTGTCGTTCATCGTCGGAGGCCTCGTCGGATCGGGCATTCCGATCGTGCTCCGACGCTTGGGGCAGGACCCGGCTCTGGCATCGAACATCTTCCTCACGATGACGACAGACCTTGTGAGCTTCGGAGGATTCCTCCTCACGGCAGCGCTCCTGCTCTGAACGAACCCGAACCCAATGTTCGCAGGAGACGTGGGACCGCCTTGCCGTCCCACAGTTCGGGTGGATCGTTCTCCAGCGTCAGGAACCGAGGACAGCGTCATCCGAGTCTTCGAACGGCCCGAGATACACGATCCTGAAACCATCCTCGAGGCGAACGAGATAGTGGAGTTCCAGGGTCTTCAGCTGATCCTCATCAGGCACCTCGGCAAGAACGGCTGACACAGCATCTTGCGAATCCACGACGTGTACCTCGAAGATCGGGGGGAAGCGATCGACCGCATCAGCGATCACCTCATACAGATCCAGGTCCGACAGGCTCGTGTACGAGGCGGGATCGAGCAGGAGAACCACCGTGTCCCCGGTCTCGGGTGAGACGATCCTTTCGGCGATCCGGTACTCGGGAAAGGAAACCTCTCTCGGAACCGTTGTCGTTGTGGTCGACGATGCCGCCGTGGTTGTCGTGGTCGGCAGGGTGGTTGTCGAGGTCCCCAGCGTGGTTGTCGTGGTCGTTGAGGCGGGTTCGTTCGATGACGTACACGAAACAACGACCAGCGCAATCACGACCAGCAGGTAAATCCGTAGCCTCATAGCTCTCGATTCTATCCGATTGGATCCGCGTTCTCTTGCACAACCCATTCGTCGTAGTCAACACCTTCCATCCAGGCCGTGCCATTGACCATCCGAAAGCGTCGGCGCACGTCGGCAAAACCCTCCGGTGAAGGGGATACCTCCAACTCCTGCTCGGCGAGTTCGAGTGTTGGTCGCCACGCAGGAATGCCGACGGCAAGATCAACCCGCGCCTCCCACGAATCCTCCCCCCGGTACCGCTCGGCCTCCGGGGAACTCCAGAACCGCTGCAACTTCGTTGCCATCCGAACGGCGCGACGCAGGGATCGTGCCGCCCGACGGTCGATCGAAGCGGGGTCGACAGTGAGGCTCGCCATCCACTCCCCGTAGGCCTCGTCGCCCCATCGTTCGGGCTCCATGGCCACGTCGCGGTAGAGATCGTCGACAGATGCCGCAAGAGAGACGCTCATCGATACAACTCCGCCTCGACGAGCGCGGCGAAACCGTCCTGGAGTCCCTTGGTCCCGATACCGGCACGGAACTTGCGATCATCGACTTGCACGATCGGGAGAACCTCCCGGAGCGTCGACATCGCGAAGGTCTCGTCGGCGCCCATCAGGTCGTCGAATCCGTAGGACCCCTCCTCAACGGTCATTCCAATGCGACCGGCGACTTCGATTGTGGCGGTGCGAGTGATCGATTCGAGGATGCCGATCTCGAGGCCCGGTGTCTGGAAGACACCGTCTCTGATCCACCCGATGGCGAACGTGGGTCCTTCGAGCACGTGACCATGCCGACCGATCAGGAGGGCGTCGTCGAAACCGTTGGCTTGGGCTGCTACCGACGCAGCGAGGTTGAATCCGTAGGACAGGGCCTTCGCCCCGGTGAGTTCGGACCAATCACCATCGGTGTGCCATGGCGCGGTCCTCGCTTGGACGGTCATGGTCGACGAACCCGGACGAACGGCCTCGGCGAAGATGACGATGCGAGAGTTGGTCCCGGGGACACTCGCATCGGTTCCACCCGAGACGAACACCTTCACGACACTGTCACCTGCGATCTCAGCAACCGAGCGACACCAATCGGCGATGGAATCGCGATCGGGGGTTGGCAGCCGGAGTTTCGCGGCGCTCACTTCGAGTCGATCGAGATGCGGCGACAGCCGGAATATCGAACCGTCGTAGGAGCGCATCGCTTCGAAACAACCGTACCCCCGCTGGAACCCAATATCGAAGACCGAAATGACCGCGTCTGTAGCAGACACGGGCACTCCGTCGATGAGAACATCTCCGATGACGGTCATGGCCCGAGCGTACTCCGTACTCCGTAGTCCGTAGTCCGTAGTCCGTAGTCCGTAGTCCGTAGTCCGTAGTCCGTAGTCCGTAGTCGACGAACGATGTTCCGTACTGATCTACTCAGCTACCCAGCTACCCAGCTACTCCGCTACTGATCTACTGATCTACTCGCCACCCCAGCGGAACGCGACCGAGCCTCCAGATCCCGCTCTA
>JAUXCV010000029.1 GCA_030618675.1 Acidimicrobiia bacterium
GGGTGGATGGCGCAGTGGAAAGAGATGACGGAGGATCCCAGCACACGGATCATGCGTCCTCGCCAGATCTACGTCGGCGAAGTCGAGCGAGAGTTCGTGCCGCTGGAAGACCGGTAGTCCGTAGTCCGTAGTCCGTAGAAGAAGGGGTCGGTCCGGGAGGACCGACCCCTTCTCCTTCTCAGCTACTCCGCTACTCGGCTACTCCGCTACTCACTCAGCCATGATCCTCACCAAGGGCATGTTCAACCCGCTCGATGTCGAGGGTCTCATGACCACGGCGGCGGTGCCACCGGTCCCAAACCACCAGCATCGACGGCAGCACCAGGATCGCGGAGAGCAGCGACAGCAAGATCGTATAGGCGGTAACGAACCCGAACTGCCGGAACGGGATCGTTGTCGATGTCATCAGGATCCCGAAACCGAAGATCGTCGTCATTGCAGAACCGGCCAGAGCACCACCCGTGTGGGTGAGCGTCGACTGGATAGCGTCGTTCTCGTTGTCGCTACGGATCCTGTCCTCTTCGTACCGGTGGGTGACGTGGATCATGTACGGGATCCCGATTCCCACGGCGAGCGCAGCGACCGTGGCCGTGATCGGGCCGAACGGGATACCGACGGCCCACATGATCCCGAAGGACAGGACGACGACGAGCACGACGGGCAACGTCGTGATGACCCCGAGCATCGGACGACGTACCTCGTACCAGAAGTTTGCGACCAGCAGGATGAGCACGGCGATGAGCGTGTACATCAGCGAGGTGATCTGAGAGTCGCGCAGCGTGCCGATGACCACCTCCGAGATGATCTCGCTCGAGGTCGCCACCGCGTCCAAACCCGCGTTCGTGACCGGCATGAACGCCTCATTGAGATCGGTACGGAGTTCGCCCGCACCCACCTCTCCCGCCTGGGTCTGGATGATGAACAGCGCCGATGAATAGGCACCGGCTTCATCGACCCAGAGGACCCTGGAGGCGGCCTCAGGATCTGCAGCGAACAGTGCCCCATAGAGCGCTTCGATATCCGCCGAGTCGGAGACCGCGATGCTGGTTGCGGTCATCCCCGCCGCGCCGGCCGCCTGAGCGACGACGATATCGAACGATGGCGAGTCCGGATTCGCTAGTTGGAGCACGAGTGCGACCGGAGACTCCGCAGCGGGGAACGCGCCGAACTGGACTACATCGTCGATAGCCGTCGCGTTCATCGTCGATTCAACCATCGCGTTGTATGCAGCCGGTGTGGCAACGTCCCCATCGATGAGTACCTGGGTCTTCTCCCCGAAGCCTCCGCCGTATTCGGTGGACAGCGTGTCGAGTGTCGCCCGGTACGGCGAAGTCGTCGGAACGAAGTCCGTGAAGCTGAAATTCGCCTCGAGGCGGCTGGTGCCAAAGACACCCAGTGCCGCAAAGACAAGCGTGACGATCAGCGTTGGGATGGCAGCGTGCTTTGCGAGCCAGGAGGTCCGACCCATGAGCCTCGGCAAGAATCGGGCATCCCCGCCCTTCAGGCTTTCGCGATCGAGCGTGTCCTTGCGCTCCGCCCTGCGATCAAGGAGTAGCCGAACCGCCGGGACGAAGGTCATCATGATGATGAAGGATGCGGTGATGCCTATCGCAGCGAGAACGCCGAACTCCCGCAGCCCGGGCATGGCGCTGAGCAAGTTCGTGAGGAACCCGACGGCGGTGGTGATCGTGGCGAGCACGAGTGCGATTCCGACCGTGCGTATCCCGGTTGAGATCGCATCGGCAACGGGTTCTCCCTCCGACACTTCTTCTCGATACCGCGAGGTGATGTGGATCGAATAGTCGACGCCGAGTCCGATCAGGAGGATCGGGAGGATCTGGGTCATCGGTCCGGCTTCGCCGTAGATGAAATAGCCGAGGCCGTTCATGACCGAGACGGCGAAGCCGATCCCCGCCATGGTCACAAGTGTGTCGGCAACGGTACGGCGGAGCCGACCGGCAGCGACCGACCAGACGGCGAACACGAGAGCGAAGACACCGAGCGCAGCCGGGAGCAGCGTCGACGTCTGCCAATCCTCGATGCCGGCGGGGAAGAGGTCGGGGAAGCCCTTCGCAAGACCGGGGAGGACGAGCATCGTGATCGCACCGAGCATGGCCGCGATCCCGACTCCGACGATGATCTTGTTCCTCGGCTTCCTCGGCAACACAAGGAACACGGTCGCGAGCACGAGGAGAATGATGAACCCGGCGCTGGCGAACAGGCGGCTGATCTCTGCTTCGAATTCGCCGGTGTCTGAGAAGATCAACTCGATCGAGAAGGCCTCGGCCGTGTACCCGGCGGGGAGTTGCACTGCGGCAACGGCGTCGGCCGTCGCGACCGATGCTTCGACGAACTCCACGTCCTCGAAGTTGCCCACCGAGAACACGATCATCAGACCGCTTGGCGACACCAGGGAACTCTGGTCGGCGCTCGCAGGGAGCATCCCGGAAACGAACCCTTGTTGCTCGGCCGGGGTCTGCTCATGGGCCATCGCATAGAGCGCCTTCACTTCATCATCGGTGGTGGGTGGCGGGGCCCCGAATGCGAGGGCCTGGACCACAGGAGCCATGTACGACACGATCGCCGGCTGATCCGGTGAGGGTGAGAGATACGCGGCCATCGGCCCCGCCGTGATCGCCTCGGTGACCGACGCGACGGCAGCGAGACCGTCGAGGGACACCACGTCGCCGGAATCCGAAGACACGATGATCTGCATCACGCTCTGATTCGTATCGGCGCCGAACCGCTCGTTGATCGCCTCGGCCGCGAGCAGTTCCGGGGCGTCGGGGGCGAATCCCTCGTTCTGGTCATCGGACGGCTGGAACCTGCCTCCGAAGCTTCCGAGAACCAACGCCGCGACCACGGTGACGACGATGACGGCCCACGGCGCGCGATGTACAACCCAGGAAAGGGCGTTCACGAAACTCTTCACTGTCTCAGGTCCTTTGTCTTCGGAACGGCAACCCGGATGGGCGCCGTGTGTTCAGTTCTATCGCGGCGGGGCGCTTCGCTCGGCCAGCCGTGCTACAGCCTCGCCGAGTGGAATCCCTCGCTGCTCGCCCTCATCCTCGCGGAGGCGCAGCCCTACCGTGCGATCCTCGACGTCACGGTCGCCCACGACAAGGATCGCCGGGTGCTTCTGCGTGATCGCCCTTCGGATCTTCTCGCCGACCGTCTCGTCGGCAGTATCGACCTCGACGCGAACCCCGGCTTCTTTCAGATCGCCCGCGACCTCGAACGCGTAGTCCTCATGACGATCGGCCACGGGTACGATCGTCACCTGCACCGGCGCAAGCCAGGCCGGGAAAGCACCGGCGTAGTGCTCGACGAGCACCGCGACGAAGCGCTCCACGGAACCGAGGAGTGCCCGGTGGATCATGACCGGGCGCTCGCGGACGTTTTCCGACGATGTGTACGTGAGCTTGAAGTTCTCGGGCTGGGCGAAGTCGAGTTGGATCGTCGAGAGCTGCCACCGTCGTCCGATGGCGTCCTTGACATGGATGTCGATCTTCGGCCCGTAGAAAGAACCCTCTCCGTGCGCCATCTGATAGGGCAACTCAGCGGTCTCGAGTGCTTTCGCGAGGGCAGCCTCGGCCACCTCCCATAGTTCGTCGGATCCGATCGATTTCTCCGGATCCCGCGTCGACAGGTCCGCCTCGAACTCCTCGAATCCGAAGTCCCGGAGGACCATCAACACGAAGTCGAGAAGACTCTGAAGCTCGCCCGGCATCTGCTCGAAGGTGGTGAAGATGTGGCTGTCGTCCTGCGTGAACCCACGGGCTCGCAGCAATCCGTGGACCACTCCGGATCGCTCATACCGGTAGACGGTCCCCAACTCGAAGAGGCGGAGCGGCAGTTCCCGGTAGCTCCGACTCCTCGACTTGTAGATGAGGATGTGGAACGGACAGTTCATCGGCTTCACGTAGTACTGCTGGCCCCCGTCGAGTTCCATCGCCGGGTACATACCCTCGGCGTAGAACTGGAGATGACCGCTTGTCTCCCATAGGTCCGCCTTGGCAACATGGGGAGATACGACGTATTCGTAGCCGTTCGCGAGATGCGTTCTCCGGCTGTAGTCCTCGATCTCCTTACGCAGCAGGCCGCCCTTGGGATGCCACACCGCGAGTCCGCTCCCAAGATCGGATGGGAATGAATACAGGTCGAGTTTGGTGCCGAGCTTCCGATGATCGCGCTTCGCTGCTTCCTCAAGACGATTCAGATACTTGCGCAGAGCCTTGCGGTCTTCCCACGCGGTTCCGTAGATGCGCTGAAGTTGCGGTTTGTTCTCGTCGCCCCGCCAGTAGGCACCCGCCGAGCGCATCAGTTTCACAGCCTTGAGACGACCAGTCGATGGCACGTGCGGTCCCCTGCACAGATCGACGAACGCGTCGTTCCGATAGATCGAGACCTCGTTCTCTCCCGCCCCTTCAGCCTCATCGACACCGCGGATGATCTCCGACTTGAACGGGTGGTCGGAGAACATCTCGAGAGCATCATCGATGGAGAGCGACTCCCGAACGAACGACTGGTCGATCTCGATGATCTCCTCCATACGAGCCTCGATCCGATCGAGGTCTTCAGGAGTGAAGGGACGACCGATATCGAAGTCGTAGTAGAAGCCGTCCGTGATCGGCGGCCCGATCGCGTACGTCGCTCCTGGGTAGAGATCAAGGACCGCCTGGGCCATCACGTGTGCAGCCGAGTGGCGCAGGACGAATCGCCCTTCCTCGGTGTTCTCTGTGACAACAGACAATGCGCCGTCATGATCGAGCGGTCGATTCAGATCGAGCGTCTCACCGTCCAGTGTGACCGCCACGGCAGCACGGGCAAGGCCGGCGCCGATGGAGGTGGCAACGTCCAGACCGGTTGCGCCGTCCTCGTAGGAGCGCACAGAGCCGTCGGGAAGGGTGAGTTGGATTGACATGCAGAAGACTCGCTGATCTCGGGGCCACCAAGGCTACTTCCTTCCCGATTTGATGCGACGCTCGCGCGTTAGCGGACGACGAGAGGCGGCACCACGCAACACGCTCCCGGAGGGTCTCAAGCAGTCGCTTCCGGAAATACCGGGAGATTTCGCGCTCTCGTCATATAGTCCGATAGTCGTAGGAGCCAGGAGAATCAGATGTTGGAGATTGCGATCGCGTCGGTGTTCATTGCTGTTGCTTTCGTCGCCGTCGGAACAACGTCCCGACCGGTGATGTCGGCGAGCGTAACGGACGTTCTGCCGCTCGGCGTGACGGAGGAGTCGTTGACCGACCTCCCCTGTCCGTGGTGTCTCGCACAGACCCGCGAGGACGATCCGAACTGCCCGTCGTGCGGTCAGCCGTTCGGATAGCCGCTGCGTACTTCGTCGTTGCGAGGGCCGGGCGGGTTCGGCCGTCCTCATCAAGAGGCATCGGACGCGTGACTCGCACGCCGCGGGCGACTGAAGTGCCTGCCGAGCGTCGTATCCTCCGTCTATGAGTTCGGTAGGACTGGTTCTCGGTGGTGGTGGCATCACAGGCGCGGCGTATCACTTCGGGACGCTCTTCGCCCTGCAGATGGCGACCGGGTGGGATCCAGCCGATGCCGATGTCATCATCGGCACGTCGTCGGGTTCGTTCATCGCTGCGATGGTGCGCGGTGGCGCACTGAACCTCGACACGATGGTCGGGAACTCCCGACGGGACGAAGACGCCATTGATTGGCTCTCCGCCAACGTTTACCGCCGAATCCGGCCTCGCGGCCTGGTTCGCTGGGTCCGCACCGGCATCCTTCCAAGCATCACCCGCCCCGGTCTCGGCGTCGCACTCGGAAGTCCGGGTATCTACTCAACGGATGCCATGGTGGGATGGGTCGAAGACAGTCTTGGAGATCTTGCCGACGGCTGGCCTGATCGTCCGACGGTCATCGTCGCCCACGACCTGGAGACCCGAACTCGCGTGCCCTTCGGCACTGAGGCAGCTCCCGTCGTCCCTCTCAAGCTTGCAATCGCTGCTTCGAGTGCCGTGCCGTTCGTGTTCGAGCCGGTCACCATCAACGGCCACACCTACGCCGACGGCGGAGTCAGCTCTGGCACCAGCATCGACTTGCTGCTTGCGAACCCCGAACCACTAGACCTCGTCATCATCGTGGCGCCGATGGCCGCCACAGGAAGCCGTCGCGGCGGCCGCTTCTACGAAGAGATCCTCGATCGTGCCGGCCGAACCGCCCTGGCAGCCGAGGTGGATCTTCTCAAGAGGGAGTGGCCTGAAACCGACGTGCTGGTCCTGCGACCCGATCAACGGGTCCTCGAACTCACTCGCGCGAATCCGATGTCGGTCGAGGCAGCGATCCCGTCTTTCCTCGCCACGCTGCGCTCGATGCGTGACGAACTGGCACACGCCTCGACCTGGTCGGTCCTCGAGCGCCACATCGTCGACACCGTCCACGCCTGAGTCGCCACCCACCTGTCTATCGGTCCGCTACGCTCTTCGGCCATGACTGATCCCAACGATGACTCCCTGGTAGCCAAACTCGACCTCGGCAGCAAACTCGAATCGATCGCATCGATCGTCCTCGCCGTCGCCGTCGTCCTCACCGCCTGGGCTGCGTTCCAGGCCGGCAAGTGGGGAGGCGAGCAATCCATACAGTTCTCCGTTGCCGGCGCTTCGAGAACTGAGTCCACCCGTGCGGATACGCGCGGCGGACAACTCGCACAGATCGACGTATCGATGTTCACCGACTTCGTCACCGCCTACTTCGGCGACACCCAGAACGGGCTGATCCGGCCGTTCGACGACTCGGCCTTCGCTCCGACACCCGGAACCGTTTCCGGGTTCCTCTACACGCGGATGCGCGAGGAGTTCCGTCCGGCGATGGATGCGTGGCTGGCAACCGACCCCGCCGGTAATCCCGACGCACCCCCAACCCCGTTCGTGATGGACGAGTATGTCATCGCTGAGTTCCTCGAAGCCGACCGACTCGTTGAGATAGCCGACCAGGCGGCCGTCGACGCGCGTACGGCCAATCAGAACGGCGACAACTACGTCCTCACCGCCGTGCTGTTCGCGACCGTGCTCTTCTTCTCAGGGATCGCGTCGAAACTCGAGAGCCGCTGGAACCGACACTTCGTGAACGTGGTCGGATTCATCGGCGTCGTGGCCGGAGCGATCATCCTGATAAGGCTGCCGGTCTTGCTGTAGCCGGACCTGCGGCCCGGCGTATTCCGTAATCCGTAATCCGTAGTCCGTAGCCCGTAATCGATATCGGCGCAGCCGCGGCGGAAGGGGTCAAGGACCTACCACCGCCAGTTCCGAACAGATCCTCGTTCCTGCCCCGGATACGGAATACGGAATACGGACTACTGACTACTGACTACGCACGGTGTCGACCTCGGTGGCCGACACCTGCTCAGATCTCCTCGAACCTTGCTTGGAAGAATCTCAACGAGTCTGGTTCGTAGGTGAACCGGAGACCGCCGATCCCGTGCCGGTTCTCGTACACCCTGATCACGGATTCGGCCGTGACGTCCATGTGCGACTGTGTATAGACACGGCGTGGAATCGTCAACCGAACCAACTCCAGTTTCGGGTGGCGGTTCTCCCCCGTCACCGGGTCGCGTCCGGCCGACACGTTGCCCCGCTCCATGCCTCGCACTCCCGAATCCCGATAGATCGCTGCGGCCAACGCCTGGGCCGGGAAGTGATCCTGCGGAAGATGCTCGAGGATGTCTCGGGCGTTCAGAAACACGCCGTGCCCACCGATCGGCCGAACCACGGGAACTCCCGCGTCCATGAGCTTCTGCCCCAGGTAGACGACCTGGCCAACTCGCGCGCGGGCATGGTCATCGGTCGCCACCATCTCCCGGATGCCCTCGGCGAGAGCTTCCATGTCGCGCCCGGACATTCCGCCGTAGGTGTGCAACCCCTCGAAGGCAACGAGCAGAGCCCGCGCCTGACGAGCGAGTTCCGGATCTCGAAGAGCGAGGAACCCGCCGATATTGACAAGGTTGTCCTTCTTGGACGACACGGTCGCGCCGTCCGAGTACGAGGCGATCTCTCGCACGATCTCGGCGATCGGGCGATCCGCGTAGCCCTCCTCACGCTGCTGGATGAAGTAGGCGTTCTCGAGCGCGCGGGTGGCATCGAGCATCACGTAGATGTCGTTGGCCCGGCAGTACTCGTAGACCTCGCGGATGTTCGCCATCGACGCCGGCTGGCCGCCTGCCATGTTCACGTTCGTCTCGAACGACACGTACGGAACCCGGTCGACGCCGTACTCATCGACGACCGCTCTGAGCTTGTCCATGTCGATGTTGCCCTTGAACGGGAACTCGCTGACCGGATCATGGGCTTCGTCGACGATGACGTCGACGAAGATACCTCCCGCGTACTCCTGATGGAATCGGGTCGTCGTGAAGTACATGTTGCCGGGGATCGCATCACCGGGCTTGATGAGGATCTGGCTGAGCAGGTGCTCGGCGCCGCGACCCTGGTGAGTCGGGATCAGCTCCTCGTATCCGTAGACGTCATGAACGGCATCGACGAGTTTGTAGAAGCTCGTCGCCCCGGCGTACGACTCATCGCCGAGCATCATCGCCGACCACTGACGATCCGACATCGCCGAGGTGCCCGAGTCGGTCAGGAGGTCGATGTACACATCTTGAGACTTCAGCAAGAAGGTGTTGAACCCGGCTTCCTGGATCGCTCGCTCGCGATCCTCACGCGTCGTCATGGTGATGGGTTCGACCATCTTGATCTTCCAGGGTTCCGCCCAGCTTCGCGTCATCGTGATCGTCCTTTCGTCAGACCGCGTCGAGCGCGGTTGAGATGTCGTGGATCAGATCGTCGGGGTTCTCGACACCGATCGAGAGACGCACAAGCGCGCCGTTCACCCGCAACTTCTTCTTCTCGTCGGGGTCGAGACCGGCGTGCGTCATCGTCGCTGGATGCTCGACGAGCGTCTCTGTGCTCCCGAGGCTCACCGCAAGGTGAATCAGACTCAAGGAATCGATGAACCGGAACGCCTCTTCCTCGTCCCCGTCGATCCAGAACGTGACCATCGCGCCGGGCCCGTCGGCTTGCTCCTTATAGATCTCGTAGCCGGGATCTCCCTCTTCGAGAAGTCCCAGGTAGCCGACGTCTACCACCTTGGGGTGAGAGACGAGGAACGCAGCGACCTTTCGCGCGCTTTCGGTTTCTCTTCGCATCCGCAGGTCCAGCGTCTCGAGGCTCCGCATCATCAACCATGAGCTCAGCGGAGTCGCCATGCTCCCGAGCACGGTGCGCATCTCGGCGACGGGGTTCATCATCTCATCGCTGCCGAGGACGGCACCGCCGATGAGATCGGAGTGACCGCCGATGTACTTCGTAGTCGAGTAGATCACGAGATCAGCACCGTGCTCTAACGGATGCTGCCAGAGTGGTCCAAGGAACGTGTTGTCGACGGCGACCGGAATCCGGCGTTCACCGTCGCTGTAGCGATCCGCGATGCGGCGAGCCATAGCGATACTGAAGAGATCGTTCGTCGGATTCGCCGGGGTCTCCATGAAGATGGCACCGAGGCGTCTCCCGTCGAGCACCGCCTCGAGGGCTACGTCGATGTCTCCCTCAGACATATCCGGCTCCCACTTCACCGTGCGGACGCCGAACTTTGGCAGGACGGCGTGGATGAAGTGGTCCGTACCGCCGTAGACCGGGGCACTATGCAGCAACACGTCGCCTGGCCGTAGATAGGAAAGCATCGTCGTCGTGATGGCAGCCATGCCGGAGGCGAAGACGAGGCCGCGTTCGGCGCCGTCCCAGAGCGTGAGTCGATTCTCGAGAATCTCCAGATCCGGATTGTTGAGCCGGCTGTAGATGAGGCCGGGCTTCTCCCCTTCAACAACCTCGGCCGATCCCTCGGCCAGTTCGAAGAACCGTTTCCCCTCGGCGGCGGTCTTGAACACGAAGGTCGACGTCTGGAAGATCGGACTCTTGATCGCACCCTCGGACCATTCCGGTCGGTAGCCGTAGCTCATCATGAGGCTCTCGGGTGAGAGCTTCTTCCCTGCGATGGTGTCGTCGTACTCGTCTCGCACTGTGCTTCCTTCCGTGCGCTGTTCGTCGATACGGGTGGATCTCCGTACAGACATCCTGCTGATCTTCCCATTGTGGGGTATCGTGCCTAGAACCGCTACCTGATCCGGAGAGGATTCGTCCAATGGCCGACATACCGCATCTCGACCGTACAGATCGCGCAATCATCGGCCTCTTGCAGGACAATGCGCGGCTCTCCAACAAGGAGCTAGCAGCCGGCGCGGGCATCGCACCGTCCACATGCTCGGAACGTATGCGGCGCTTGGAGGTACTCGGCGTCTTCTCAGGCTTCCACGCCGCCGTAGATCACCGGGTCCTGGGAATCGGGCTTCAAGCGATGATCGCCGTTCGACTCCGGCGCCACTCGGCCGAGGAAGTGCGGACGTTCGAGCGCCATGCGAAGGCCCTCCCCGAAGTGGTCAGCCTGTCACACGTGACCGGACCGAACGACTTCCTCCTCAGGGTTGTCGTTCGCGACGCCGACCACCTCCGTGAACTCGCGGTCAGCGGATTCACCACCATGCGCGAGGTCGATCACATCGAGACGGCCCTCATCTTCGAACACGCGGAGAAGGGGACGTTGCCGGATTTGAGTGGATGAGTAGCTGAGTAGCCGAGTAGCTGAGGAAGAGTCAAGAATCACGATCGACTTGGCTCTTGACTCTCAACTACGGACTGCCGGTCCCGAATCGGATCACCAGGGCGGCGAAGGGGTCGAGAGTTGGAACCGGGTGATACGGGTCCTCGGTGAGCGGTTGGACGGTGTCGGCACCAGTGATGACTTCGGCCCAGGCCGAGGCTGTTTGGGGAGGGAACGACGATTCGATGCTGTAGTCGGTCACCGGATGTCCGGAGAGATTCAAGACGGTGAGCACCTGTTCGGCCTCCCCGACACGAAGGGCCGCGAACACAGACGGGTGCCCGGTATCGAGCAGGATCGTCTCTCCGAAACGGAGCGCCGGACTCTCGTTGCGGAACTGGATGAGGTTCCGGTAGAGCGACAAGAGCGAGTCGGGATCGCTCGTCTGGTCGGCGACATTGGCGTCGTTGAACGAGAGGTCGGGGGCCTGCCACGGCATGGCGCTTGAGAACCCCACCGCCGGTGGTTCACCGGTCCAAGCCATGGGGGTTCGGATGCCTTCGTCCGGCTTCTCCCCTTCCATGCCGATCTCCTCCCCGTAGTAGACGAACGGAGCGCCGGGGGCCGTGAGAAGCCAGGTCGCAGCGAGATGGGCCCGCTCGGGATTGCCACCGAGTTGACTCATGATCCGGTCCATGTCGTGATTCGTGAGGAACGGTGCGAACTGTCCTTCGGGATACGCGTCGAGGACCGCTTGCTGCGCTTCGACGAGTGGTTGCGCCTGCCACCTGGCCATCGAGTCGAGGAACGCCTCGGAGAGCGCGAACTCGAATGCGAGGTCCAGGGAGTCGGGGAGATACGAACTGATGGTCGCCGTGTCACTCCACACCTCTCCGAGGATGAGGGAATCGGGAACGACCCTGTGCATCTCGGTGCGAAAGCTGGCTAGCCATGCGCGCGTCTGCGGTGTGTCCACCTGGGTCGATCCGTCTTCGATTAGGTGTCGGGCCGCATCGAGTCGGTACCCGTCGACACCGATCTCTTCGAGCCAGAACCGGGCTACGTCGTGCATCTCCTCTGTGACCGCATCGTTCTCGAGGTTCAGGTCGGGCATGCCCTCCCAGAAGATCCCGTAGTAGTACTCCCCCGCCTCCGGATGCCAGACCTCCTGTCCCCAGGGTCCCGGCCATCCCGGATCGTCGGCTTCCCACAGATACCAATCGACCCGATCCACGGCCCGCTCCCGGGATTCGACGAACCACGGATGATCGACCGACGAGTGGTTGATGACAAGATCGATGATGACGGCGATGCCCCTGTCGTGGGCGGCGTCGAGGAACGCCTCGAAGTCCCCCATGGTTCCGTAGTCGGGTCCGATGGCCCGGTAGTCGACCACGTCGTACCCGTGGTAGCTGGGCGAGTCGAAGATGGGCATCAGCCAGATGCCGGTGATTCCGAGGTCGGTGGACGTGGATGGGTCTCCGTCGTTGAGG
>JAUXCV010000151.1 GCA_030618675.1 Acidimicrobiia bacterium
GAGGCCGCGCACCTGACGGGAGCGATCCTCACCGAGGTAGTTCTCCCTCCTCAACCCGCCGGAACTGCTGCCGCATCCTGGAAGTTCACCCGGTCGGCCGTCGACATTGCCACCCTCAACTGCTCTGCTCTGATCCAGACCGAGCAGGGCGGGTGCACCCGGGCCAAGGTCTTCGTCGGTGCCACCCCGCGCCTCGCAGCGGCGGTACCGTCTGCTGAGGCCGCTCTCGTGGGCACCAATCTCTCTACAGCCGCCATCGCCACCGCTGCTCGGGCCGCCGCCGACGAGGTGCCGACCGGTGACGACCTGCGCGCCACGGCCGCATATCGAACACGGCTTGTCTCGGTGGGGGTCATCCGTTGCCTCCAAGATGCGAAGCGCCGCCTTGAGGGGGTGACATCATGAAACTGATGATCACGCTCACGATCAACGGAACTCAACGCTCGATCGAGACCGAACTCGGAGAGACTCTCCTCGAAGTACTGCGCCGGGAGGGGATGAAGAGCGTCAAGCTCGGATGCGACACCGGCGACTGTGGAGCCTGTGCCGTGCTTCTGGACGGGAGCGCCGTGAACGCATGCATGGTGTTGGCCGTCGCTGCCGACGGCAAGGACGTCGTCACCGTTGAAGGTCTCGAACGCGATGGGCATCTCCATCCGATGCAACAGGCGATGGTTGATGCAGGAGCGGTGCAGTGCGGGTTCTGCACTCCGGGCATGCTCATGTCTGGAATCGATCTGTTGTCCCGCAATCCCGATCCCACCGAGGACGAGGTCAGAGAAGCACTGGGCGGGAACCTCTGCCGGTGTACCGGATACGTCAAGCAGGTGGACGCCATCCTGGCGACCGCCCGGCTGCAGGCGGGAGAAACCGATGCCTGACCGGATCGTCCCACACTTCGAAGTGGTCGGACACAGCGAGACCAAGGTCGACGCCTACGCCCTCGTGACGGGAAAGCCGGTCTTCGTCGAGGACACCGACGTTGCCGGTTCGCTCCACATAGCGTTCCTCACCAGTCCGCACCCCCACGCCCACATCGTCGAGATCGACACATCACGGGCCGAGGCGCTGCCCGGCGTAGCGCTGATCCTCACTCATGAGAACACGCCCGCGCGGCGCTACACGACCGCCGGTCAGGGATACCCGGAGCCGTCCCCGTACGACACCCGCATGTTCGACAGCACGGTTCGTTTCGTTGGGGATCGGGTGGCGGCGGTGGCGGCCGAGACACTCGAGATCGCTCGCGCAGCGGTGCGGCTCATCGACGTTCGCTACGAGATGCTTCCTGCCGTTCTCAGTATCGACGCAGCCCTTGCTGTTGATGCTCCGGTGATTCACGATGAGGATGACTCGACCGGCATTCACGACGCGGCCCGCAACACGGTCTCCGTCGTCGAAGTCGATGTCGGAGACATCGACGCAGGATTCGCAGGGTCCGTCACCGTCGTCGAGACCGTGTGCGAAACCCAGTACGCCCAACATGCCCCGATCGAACCACACGTCGTGCAGGGGTATCTCGACAACGACGGTCGCCTCGTGCTCGTCAGCAGTACCCAGGTGCCGTTCCATGCCCGTCGCATCGTCTCGATGGTCCTCGATCTGCCGCTCTACCGGGTGCGAGTGATCAAGCCGCGGATCGGCGGCGGCTTCGGCGTGAAACAGGAGATCCTTCTTGAGGACGTCGTTGGATTGGTGACGATCCGCACGGGACGTCCTTCGCTCGCGGTCCTGTCGCGACCGGAAGAGTTCTACGCGTCCCGGACGCGACATCCCATGCGTGTCCGGGTGAAGCTGGGCGCAGGAGACGACGGAGTGCTCCGCGCCGTCGACATGGAGGTGATCTCCAACACCGGCGCCTACGGCAGTCACGCCCTGACGGTGATGTCGAACGTCGGATCCAAGACGTTGCCGCTGTACAACAAGGCGCCGAACGTGCGCTTCGATGGCAAGACCGTGTACACGAACATGCCGGTCGGCGGTGCGTACCGCGGCTACGGCGCCACCCAGGGGTACTTCGCCCTCGAGACCGCCATGGACGAACTGGCCGGAGATCTCGGCATGGACCCGGTGGAGCTGCGACGCCGCAACCACATCCGAGTGGGGGAGACGTCGCCCATCTTCGAAGCGATCGGTGAGGGCAAGGCGGGCGTCGAACAGACGGTCAAGAGCTGCGAACTCGAGCAGTGCATCGACATCGGGGCGGAGCGGATCGGATGGGATGCCAAGCGCGGAGCTCGTCGGCGCGACGGGTCGTGGGTGCACGGGGTCGGGATGTCTATCCACATGCAGGGGTCGGGCATCGCAGACGTCGACATGGCGGCTGCGACCATCAAAATGAACGACGACGGCTCGTTCAATCTCCTGATCGGAGCGACCGATCTCGGTACCGGGTCGGACACGATCCTGGGCCAGATCGCGGCAGAGGTGCTCGGCGTACCGCTCGTGAAGGTCGTCGTGTACTCCTCCGACACGGACATGACGCCGTTCGACACCGGTGCCTACGCGTCGTCGACAACGTACGTGTCGGGCAACGCCGTTCGGCTCGCCGCAGAACAGGTCCGGGACCAGATCCTCGAAGTGGCCTCGTCGATGCTCGGTGAGGATACGAAGAAGCTCCGGATCGGGTCCGAGCGTGTGACCACCCCGACGGGTGAGATCGTCACACTCGAGGACGTCGGACTCCGCGCCTTTTACGCCACCGATCAGATCCAGATAGGGGCGACGGCGTCGTACGTTGGAGCAGAGTCGCCGCCGCCGTTCCTCGCCAGCTTCGCCGAAGTAGCCGTCGATACAGAGACGGGTCAGGTCAAGATCATCGACTACGTTGCGGTGGCCGACTGCGGCGTGCCGATCAATCCCGCGGCCGCCGAAGGCCAAGTCGAAGGGGCCGTCGCGAACGGCATTGGATACGCGCTCACCGAGGAGATGCTCATCAGCGACCACGGGCGGGTGCGCAACCCGACGTTCTTCGACTACAAGATCCCGGCGGCACCCGATCTGCCACGGATCCGGACGATCCTCGTCGACTCATACGAACCCACCGGTCCGATGGGTGCCAAGTCGATCGCCGAAATCGGAATCAACGCACCCATGCCCACGATCGCCAACGCCATCTATGACGCGGTCGGGGTCCGGCTTCATACAACGCCGTTCACGCCCGAGCGGGTGTTGGATGCCCTCGAAGGAATCCAACAGAACGGGTAGCAAGGGCCGTTGGAGAGGAGCGGACGAGCAAAGTTATGAGCATTGAACAGCACCTGGGTGCCATCTTTGATGACCCTGCCACTGCCGAGTCGGCGGTAGAGGACCTGCGGCGTCTGGGTCTCTCCGAGGAGCACCTTGGGGTCGCGGTGTATCACTCGGACAGTTACATGTTCGAAACGGACGCCGACGCCGAGGTGACCCACGGCCTCGAGAAGGGGATCGATATGGGCGGGGGTCGGGGTCTTTGTGCTCTCCCGTGGTTCTCCTAGAGGTGAAACGATTCAGGGTGTTAGTCGTCATCGGCCACAAGGCCGGGAGGGATTGAGGCAATGGGTGAGGCATCGACTGAAGTCGTTGTGGTGAACGTAGACAATTTCGAGCGTGTCGAAACGAATCGGATGTTCCTTGCCCTGCAGGCTCCCATCGGTGGGGCGAATCGATGGTTGCACTATCGGATGCCGCCGTCTGCAGATCACCAGCCGGTCATCCGCCCGAATCGTGACACGCTCTACAGCAACAACACGGTCGATATCAGCGAGGGTGCAACGTTGACGATGCCCGAGACCGGTGGGCGGTACATGACGGCGATGGTCATCAATCAGGATCACTACATCGAGCGTGTCTACGACACGCCGGGGACGTACGAGTTGACGATGGCCGAGTTCAGCACTCCGCATGTTCTTGTCGGGTTGCGGACGCTGGTCGATCCTTCCGATCCGGCCGACATCGCTGCGGCGAACGCTCTCCAGGACCAGGTGGTCATCGAGTCCGTCTCGTCGAAACCGTTCTCCCCACTCCCATACGACGAGGAGAGCTATCAGGTCACGTTCGATGCGCTGATCGAATTGGGTCGGGGTGTGGGCCGTCTCTCCAAGACGTTCGGCAAGAAGGAGGACGTGAACCCGATACGGCACTTGATCGGAACCGCAATCGCTTGGGGCGGCTCGCCAGAAGGGCAGGCGTACTACTCGTCTGTCGCAGAAGTTGCGCTTGGGTGTCTCCGAGGCATCGGCGTCATCTGGCAAGGACGCACAACGAAGGCGCAGTCGGGACTGCGACGAGGCGGAGGACGCCGCCAGGGGCGTCGAGGGCCGGAGAGACACGGTGACCATTTCTGCGACAGACCACTACGTCAACGTCGATGCCGGTCTGCCGGTCGGTGAATACCAATTGACTGTGAAAGATGTCCCCGTCGATGCGTTCTGGTCGATCAACATGTACAACAAGGACGGGTTCTGGGAACCGAACGACCTTGACAAGTACAACATCAACAGCGTCACTGCGACACCCAACGAAGACGGCTCAGTAACGGTGTACTTCGGTGGCTGTGCTGATGGTCGCCCAAACTGTCTCCCCATCACAGAGGGTTGGAACTACATAGTGCGTTTCTACCAGCCGCACCCAGAGGTTCTCGATGGAAGCTGGGTCTTCCCCAGCGTCGAGACCATCAGTTCATAACCGAGCACAACTGCCCGGACCATGCATATCCGGCATTCTGCACGGCGTGGCGAGACCGGTCACAGGGTGCATAGGTGCCGATATGGGCGGGCGTTCTGCTACTCCTTGTTTGCGATTGTTGGCAGACCGGCAGCTACCCAGGCGAAGTATCCGCCTTCAATCGTGCCAACGTTGCGGTATCCGAGTTC
>JAUXCV010000357.1 GCA_030618675.1 Acidimicrobiia bacterium
TGAGGCCGCGGTCTTGGCTCTCAACGGATCCGCGGGATCTCAGTCGAGAAGTCGTGATCACGGAGATCGCCGCCGGTCTCGATGCGAGGAGAGAGCGGCCATACGAAGTTCGCGCCGTCGGGGCCGTGGATCTGGATGCCGCTGAAGATCGCAGCATCGGCCGGCATCGCCTGATCGGTCACTCTCCATTCTTCAGAGAGTGACCGAAGGATCTCTCGGAGGTCCTCATCGATGGCGGTCACCGTGAGTTTCGTGAGATCGACGAGATCGGGGACGCAGCCGTACTGGATCAACGGAAGGAGACGGTGTTTGAGCAAGGCCTGCTCGGTGTCGTAGCGATCGAACTTGACCTCCAGCGTTCCTGCCTGCAACTCGTCGCGAAACGCCACGAGGGCTCCGCACGCACTCGATGGCCCGGGGATACCAGGCCGCTCAACCCGACCGATCGCGCCGGCAGTATCGATCGCGATGTGCGCCATGGCGTAGATGACGAACCGCCGGCGACCGTCTTCGATCGGCGCGTGGTGGATCGCGGCAGCGAGTCCGGTGCGACCCGCCGTCACCATGCCTGCGAGACCGGCGAAACTGAACGCCGGTCCCCAGACTCGTTCGACGTCTGAGAAGAGAGGGCGGGTGACTTCGTCGCGACACAACGCCACACATGCGATCGTATTGGTGCTCGAGAAGCCCTCTTCGCTCAAGAGTGAGGCCGTATCTGCGATGAAATCCCTCTCGAGAACCGCGCCGCGGAAGTGTCGATCGAGGGCCTCGGCGAAGCCCGGGGTATCGGCCATGTTCATTTTCGGGTTCCGTTCTCGACTGCGGATGACGTAAGCAGGCCCCATCCTATTCGCCGCCGGAGAAGTGGTTGGTCGCTGCGAACAGTGGGCTGGCGAAGCACCCATAGGCGTCTGCGAACCCAGGGTTCGCAGAGCACCGGCCATTGGCTCGGCCTCTCAGAGCAGGAGATCGCCGCGGATGAATGCGGCCGTCTGTGGCTGTTGCGGGGCCGAGAAGAACGCTTCGGTCTCCGCGAGTTCGACCATGTGTCCGGAGACCATCAAGCCCGTGCGATCGGCGAGTCGTCGTGCCTGGAAGACATCGTGGGTGACGACGATGATCGTCGTGCCCCTCTCGGTGTTCTCAGAGCGAACGATCTCCTCGATGAGGCCGACGTTGTACGGGTCGAGGTTGCCTGTGGGCTCATCGAGGAGGAGGACGGACGGCTCGACGACGAGCGCCCTTGCGAGGGCCACTCGCTGTGCCTCGCCGGCCGACAGGGTGCGGGCGGGAGCGTCGGCGAGATCGGTTAGACCGAGTCGGTCGAGCCAGCGTTCGGTGTTGCGGTCATTGGTGTCGAGGCCGCGGAGCTTTCGCCCGATCCGGACGTTGGCTGTGACGCTGCGTCGGAGAAGCATGGGGCGTTGGAACACCGTCGTCACCGCTCGGCGTATCGCGAGCGATGCGTCACCGTCGATCTCCTCTCCGGCATACGTGATGCTCCCGTGTGTCGGAGTCTCGAGGAAGTCGAGGAGTCGGAGCAGGGTGCTCTTCCCTGCGCCGCTCGGTCCGACGAGACCAAGGATCTCGCCGCTGCGAACTTCGAGTGTCGGGATGTCGACCACGCAGCGGTCGCCGTAGCATTGGCGAACATCGGTGAGTTCGTAGGTGGGCGTCATCTGACCCCCTGATGAACCTGGAGGCGATGGAACGCGAAGTTCGTGAGGAAGGCGAGGGACAGCAGGATGATCCCGAGAGACATGGCCAGAGCGAAGTTGCCCCTCCGGGTTTCCAGGACGATGGCGGTCGTGAGCACTCGTGTTTCCCCTTCGATGTTCCCGCCCACGAGCATCACGGCTCCGACCTCGGAGATGATGGCGCCGTAGGCGGCCACCACCGCTGCGGTGACGCCGACTCTGGCCTCGAGGAGCGTCACCGTGGCGACCTGGCGTCGAGTGGCGCCGAGGGAGAGCATCTGGACCGGCAGATTCGGGTCGACGCCCTGCACCGCAGCCATCGTGAGACCGACCACGAGGGGGAAGGCGATGATCGTCTGTGCCACGATCATGCCGGCGGGTGTGAAGAGCCAGCCGAGACCGCCCAACGGTCCCTGGTTTGACAGCACGAGATAGGTGAAAAGCCCGACCGTTACCGGTGGCAGGCCCATGCCGGTGTAGATGAGCGGGACGATCAGCCATCGACCAGGGAGGTGTCGGGTCAAGCCGATCGCCGCCCCGATCGGAATCCCGACGACGAGAGCGATCACCAGGGCTACCAGCGTGACCTGAAGGGTCAGGACCACCGTCTCTATCAGCGCAGGGTCCATGCTCCACAACAGTCCGAGAGCGTCGGCGAATGAGCGGCCGAGAGT
>JAUXCV010000197.1 GCA_030618675.1 Acidimicrobiia bacterium
GAGATCCTCGTCAAGGACGAAGGTCGGCTTCCGACCGGATCCTTCAAGGCCCGGGGCCTCGCGGTCGCAGTCTCGATGGCGAAGGAACTGGGCCTCACCCGATTGGCCATGCCCACGAACGGAAACGCCGGCGCCTCTCTCGCCGCATACGGCACGCGCGCCGGGATGGAGACCTTTGTCTTCTGTCCCGACGACACACCTGAAGTCAACATACGCGAGATCGCTCTCCAAGGCGCTTTCGTATGGCGAGTGAACGGCCTGATCAACGACTGCGGCAGGATCGTCGGCGATGGCAAGACACCCATGGGTTGGTTCGACGTCTCAACGCTGAAAGAGCCGTACCGAATCGAAGGCAAGAAGACCATGGGACTCGAACTTGCCGATCAACTCGGCTGGGAACTGCCCGATGTGATCTTCTACCCGACCGGTGGCGGCACCGGACTCATCGGCATGTGGAAGGCGTTCAATGAACTGTCCGCCATCGGCTGGATCACCGGCAAGCTCCCGCGCATGGTGGCCGTGCAGTCCACCGGCTGCGCCCCGATCGTTCGTGCCTACGAGAACGGAACCGATCATGCCGATCTCTGGGAGGACGCTTTCACGATCGCCTCGGGAATCCGGGTGCCGTCGGCGATCGGCGACTTCCTCATCCTTGAAGCGGTTCGACAGAGTGGCGGGTTCGCCATGGCGGTCACCGACGACCAGATCGCAGAAGCCGAACGACGCGTGCCCGCGACCGACGGACTGCTGCTTTGTCCCGAAGGCGCTGCCACGATCGCCGCATACGTACAGGCATTGGATGATGGATTGGTCGATCCAGGAGAACGAGCAGTTCTGTTCAACTGCGGGAGCGGACTCAAGTATCCAATGCCACCCGCTGATCGAGCGATCGACTGCAACGCCCCGATCGACTGGGCCGCACTCGCCGGATCCGTGGATTGACCACGGGATCCTGCCGCGGATGTCGAGGTAGGGCAGTAGATCAGTACATCAGAAGAGCAGAAGAGCAGAAGAGCAGAATCAAGAACGAAGAATCAAGACGGAGACCGGTTCTTGCTTCTTGATCGTGACTACCGGCTTGACCTCACCCTCGGCCACCACGGGCCGAGTTTCGAGTCGACGAACTCGCTCCAGGCGTTGGTCATGGAACCAAGCGGGTCCTCCTGATCCGCGAAGTCGTACCAGACAAGCGGCTCGCCGATCCACACGCGAACTGCGGTCCGGTGAATCCCCCGACTGGCCGGTCCGAGAGTGCGTTCCGTTCCATGGATCGCCACCGGGAGCAGCGGGGCTCCCCCCATCCAAGCCAGCCACGCGGCCCCGCGTTTCGGTTCCGTCTCTCCCCAGTACTCAACCCGTCGCCCCTCCGGGAACACCCCAACGGTGCCACTGTGTCTCAGATGAGTCACAGCTTCTTCGAGAGCTCTGAGCGGCACGCCATCTCGATCCGTCGGAATCGCACCGAAGAACCCGGTAACAACGTCGAACGCCAGGTGATTGCCAAAGAGTTCGTCGACGGCAATGAAACGAATGAGGCGACCGACAGAGTTCACGACAAGCGGCGGATCAAGGTGAGAAAGGTGGTTGGCGGCGACGACGAGCGACCCGCTCTTGGGGATATGCTCCGTGCCGCTCACTTCGAAGTCGAGGAGTCCCCGGGCGACCAGCCGCGCCGGGATGTTCACGATTCGTGTCGCCAGTTCCGAGGGAATGCGACGGACGCTACGCATGGCTCGCCAGTTCGGAAAAGAGGCTCGCGAACGCAAGCTGAGGACGCTGGTTCGCTGCCAACGCTTCGATCGCGGCCAGGACTCGCTCCACACCGGCGACGGCCTGCCTCGGCGTGATCGACGACAGAGCGGCAATAGGGACATCCGTGTTACGGACGGGGACACCGAACTGTGCGGCGGCCACGTCGCGATAGAACGAAGCGAGGATCTCGAGGCCCGTCACGTAGAGAGCGGCGGTGGCGCGCTTGAGCTCCCGTGCCTGACGGTCGCGAAGCGACTTCGGCGCGTCGTTGCCGCGAGCGTCCAGTTCCGTTTGTTGTCTCTGCTTCAGAGCGGCAAGGAGCGGTTCGGCCGAGGCCATGGTCTCGTCGGCAAGGCGGAACGCGTCACCGGGATGCTCGCCGAGCCGCATCGGGATGCTCAGCCAGAGTCTCCGGTACACAGCGACCTGGGGTTCGGTGGCAAGAGCGAGGGCAAGGCCGGGCCTCCCTCCGGCGATGCGGGCTGCCTCGGTCGCCTGTTCTTCAGGGATGTCGAGGGCGATCAGACCTTCGATGACCTCGCTCTCATCCACCCTGCCGAACACGACGGTCCGACATCGGCTGGCGACGGTGGCGGGTAGGTCGTCTTCAGTTTCAGCGACAATGACGAACACCGTTGCGCGCGTGGGCTCTTCCAAGGTCTTCAGAAGAGCGTTGGCTGCTTCGTCGTTCATCATGCCGCCCTCCTCGAAGAGGAAGATCTTCCGGTCCGACTCGAGGGGCGTCCGTGTTGCCTGTGACACGACCCGGCGAGCCTGATCGACCGTGATGGATGCGCTGCCCTCCGGTTCGATGAGAATGAGGTCCGGATGCACTCCCGACATCACCCGTTCGAAACAGGCTGCGTCCTCTCCGCACATCAGCGCCGCCGCGAACTTGCGAGCGATCGTCGACTTCCCGACGTTCGACGGACCCACGAAGAGATAAGACTGGGCCGGTCGACTGATCTCACGGCGCAGGAAATCAACAACGCCTCGGTGACCGACGATCTCGTCGAACGAACTCACCATCGACTCCGGATCTCTCGATAGGCCACATCGACTACCTCGTCGAGGGGTTCACCGGTGTCGATGATCACGAAACGGTCCGGTTCGGCTGCCGCCATCGCCACGAAGCCATCCGCCACGCTCCTCTGAAACTCAACTCCCTCATCGCCGATGCGATCGCCGACGTCCTGACGACGGAGTCCCTCGGCGGGATCAACGTTGAGGAGGATGACGAGACTCGGCCAGACACCCAGCAGACCCGGTTCGTTGACACTCCTCACCGCCGCGATGCCCAGGTTCCGGCCCGCTCCCTGGTACGCCAATGAGGAGTAGACGGATCGGTCGGACAGAACCCAGGCGCCGGACGCAAGAGCCGGACCGACGACTTCGCCCGCGAGCTGTGCCCGGGCGGCGGCAAAGAGCAGAGCTTCGGTCCACGGATCGGGCAGGAGATCGTGGCCGAGAAGGATCGCTCGGATGCGCTCGCCTACCGCCGTGCCACCCGGCTCGCGAACCCGGACCACCCTCCGACCCTCAGCCTCGAGACGCTCGCCGACGAGTTGGGCCACCGTCGACTTGCCTGCGCCCTCGATGCCCTCGAAGGCGACGTATGGAAGGCTCACAGGATCTCGCACCTCACTATCTCACTCACCTGCAACAGTTTTGCACAGTTCGGCTCCGCGAGGATCCGAGGTTACAGACGCGAGGCCACAGGCCGTAGTAGGTAGAGGATCAGCGGATAGTTGGATTCATGAGTGCGGGAATTGGGTTGGATGCATACGGCGCGTCGCGTCTTCTTCCCTCCCCTCAGCCTCAATCCACGGTTTCTGAGGAGAACGAGCGTCTCCCAACATGTCCCCCCGGCGCAGCCGGGGGGACGCGGATTCGCCCCGCGAATCCGCAGGGGGGTGTCCTCGACGCAGGCGGCACCGGCGAGTTCGCAGGGGGCCCCCAGGCCGCGAGGCGACACGTTCAAGGCGGCCCCCTCTGACCCTTCGGGCCATCTCCCCCACTGCGCCTCAATCCACGGACTCTGGAGAGATCGGCGCCTCTCCACATGTCCCCTCGGCCGAAGGACGGGGGGACGCGGAGGAGCGCAGCGACGACGCAGGGGGGGCATTCTTCCGCAGGACAACGCCATCCAGCGGCCCCCTCTGCCCTGCCGGGCATCTCCCCCACCTCCTTCGTCGGCGAGGGAGAGTGTCAGAGAGCGCCGCTCGCACCTTCACC
>JAUXCV010000455.1 GCA_030618675.1 Acidimicrobiia bacterium
GGCATCGTCGAGATCAGAACCCTTCTGAAGGAGCTGGCTCAAGAGGGAAGGACGGTCCTTGTATCGAGCCACCTCCTCGCCGAGGTGCAAACGGTGGCCGACCAGGTGATCATCATCGATAGAGGCCGGCTCGTCTTCGAGGGCGATCTCGCTTCGCTCCTTGAAGAAGCCGCCCACGAGGTAGTCGTGGCGCCCGAAACTCCGGACGACCTCACCACCCTGGCAGCGGTCCTCGAACGAGCCGGCTACACGCTGACGGTCGAGGAGGGACTGATACACGTAGCTGGTGCAATTGACGCTCCGGCGCAGCTGAATCGGCTTGCTTTCGATAGCGGTATCACCCTGGCTGAGTTGAGGGTGCGCGACGAGGACCTCGAGGCCGTCTTCCTCCGCCTGACCGATCGGGAGATGGGACTGTGATCCGCGCGTACGTATCGGAGTGGATCAGGTTCCACAAGACAGCTCGAGTCGGCATCCTGGTGATGGTCGGGTTCGTTGTGCTGATCAGCCTCATGCTCCTCCTTGGCAGTGAGGAAATGGGCCCGGGAGGTGGAGGACACGGAGGTCCGTTCGGAGGAGTCTCAGATCTGGGCGCCGCTGACGGCGCCGTCGCCGCCCTGAGCACATCGGCCAACCTGATCGGCATCGTGGCGATCGCTCTCTTCGCTCTGAGCGTGGCCAGGGATTTCGAATGGGGCACGATTCGCAATCTGTTGGTCGGTCAGCCGCGGCGAGCCATCCTGCTCTCCGGGAAGCTCCTAGCCGTGGCGAGCTACGTCGTCCTCGGCGTCGTAGCGGCCGGTGTTGTAGCGGCTCTTCTGACGGTGACTCTCGCCCCCGGCCAGGACATCTCGACGGACACGTGGACCGTCGCCGGTTCGCTCGGGACCATCGGCACCACTGCGATCGCGACTGTTCTCTGGGGACTTGTCGGTGCTGTGTTGGCGATGGTCACGCGATCGGCAGCGATTTCGATCACAGTCGGAGTTGCCTATCTCCTCATCATCGAGAACCTGCTCGGCCTCGTCTGGGACAGCGCAGGGGAATGGCTCCCGGCGGGCGTTATCGCAGCATTCGCATCCGGCGGGACAGACCTGGTCTCATTCGAGAAGTCAATCGTCCTCGCCGTTGGCTATGCGATCCTCGGTTTAGGTGTGATGTACCTCACGTTCATGAGAAGGGACGTCACTGACTAGCCGTCACTCGATCGAACACAGAAAACGCGTAGGCGGCCAGGCCACAACATGATGGCGAATCCCCAGAAATCCTGAGCCATCCCGACCGCCCCCCAATGCCGGTACCTTGTGCCCCGCTCGAGAAGTGTCGTGACAACCGCTGGGGATGCTTCGCAGCGACGCTCTTTTCCTGAAAGCGTCGTCACGGCACTCGATGGACGGCTATCTCAAAGATTCAGCGTCGTAAGCAGCTTCGAGGGTCCCGCTACCTCTCGGGATCTGAACCCCGGCCGCGCCTTCTCTTACAGATTGCCAACGACGTTCGCGACCACCTGCGACATCTGGTCGTGTGGGCTGAACTCGACCATCCTGATCGCTTCGGTGACCACAACGGTGTGACCGGAGGGCCAGTAGTAGAGCTCGCCCGCGCCCACGACCTCTTCGGTGCCATCCTCGTAGGTCACACGGATGCTGCCCTCGATGACGTATCCCCAGTGCGGACACTGACAACGGTCCCGCTCCAAACCCTCGAGCAGAGGGGTGAAGTCAAGGCCGGCCGGGTACTCCATGTAGGCGCTGGTCATCCCACCCCAGTCCTGCCCACGAATCATCTCTCCGAGGGCCTCG
>JAUXCV010000199.1 GCA_030618675.1 Acidimicrobiia bacterium
GTCGTTACGCCGTACTTCTCGAGGAAGTCCGACACGCCGAAGAAGGCACCGAGGAAAGCGTTGCCCTGCATGCGCAACTGCAGGTCGGGGCGGGAGGTGGCCTCCCTGGCGATCTCGAAACCGGGCAGCGTGAAGATGCGAATGCCCTTGTCGATGATCTCCTGGCGGTACCGGCGAGGGATCCGCTGCCATACGAGCTCTGGATCCTCGTCCGATTCCCACACGAACGTCCCACCCTCATTGATGCCTTCGAGGGCGTTGGCGTGTGTGAAGATCTTCGGGTCGGAGCACAGCACGACATCGACGTGATGAAGGTCGGCGTTGATCCGGATCCTTTCGGGCGCGGAGACGAGGAAGTAGGACGTCGGTGCGCCCTTCTTCTCCGAGCCGTACTTCGGGTTGGCCGAGACGTGGATGATCTCCTTCGTGCGTCCCAGTTCATCCACCTGCGGGTCGCGCTGCATGAGGTCGTCGCCGACGGCGCCGATCACCTCGGAGAGGTTCTTGCCGGTCGTGATCATTCCCCACCCGCCGATCGAGTGGAACCGCACTGCAATCGCCCCTTCGGGCAGCAGTGACGGTGTCCGATTCGAGATGACGGCGTAGGGGTGGTCGATACCGACCGTGAAGTAGCGCTCGCCGTCGGCGACGCTTCTTCCGTCGGTGCGGTTGATGGTCCCGGTGGCGAATTCGTATGCGCCGAGGACGCCTTCCGGACGGAAGTCGCGGGAACCGAGTCCGTATGTTCCCGACAGGATCATCGGGATCCGGTCGGCATCAACTGCCGGCACGTCGTGGGCTTGCCCGGTACGTGCAGCTTCGACTGCCTTGTTCATCGCTGCGCGGATGTCCCTGGTCAGGGGGTTGTCCGACGCGAGAGGATCATCGGTTCGTTCGAGCACGACGACGGTCTTCTTGCCGGCAAGTGCTTCGACGATCGCAGCCTCGGGGAACGGCCGAATCACGTTCACGTGGATCGAACCCACCTTCGCATTCTCGGTCTCGCGCAGATAGTCGACCGCGGCTTCGATGTTCTCAGCCGCGGACCCGAGCGAGACGAATACGACATCGGCGTCATCGGTGCGGTACTCGGAGATGAGCCCGTAGGAGCGGCCGGTGAGACGGGCGAACTCTTCGTACGCCTCTTCGAGGAAGCCGAGGATGCCCTCCGAGAAGTTGTTGCGGCGTGCGATCACGCCGTTCATGTAGTGCTCCTGGTTCTGGACCGGGCCGAGGAGGATCGGGTTGGCGAGATCGATCATGGAGGGGACACGGCGTCGTGTCGGGCCGAAGAGCACCCGTTGGGCTTCCGTGGGGCACTCGATGATGTCGTCGGGCGCGCCGAGGAAATCCCGCATGAGGCCGGACTCGTGCTTGTAGAAGGTGCGTTCGAGGTGCGACGTGAGGAACCCGTCCTGAGCGTTGATGCCGGGGTTCAGGGTGAGTTCGGCGACGCGACGGATGATGAGAGACTGGTCGGCTACTTGCTGGGCATCCTTCCCGAACATCACCATCCAGCCCGTATCGAGCGCGGCGTAGATGTCGTCGTGACCACAGTGAACGTTGAGGGCATGCTTCGTGAGGGCCCGTGCGGCGACCTCGACGACCATGGTCGAGAGCTTGCCCGGAGCGTGGTAGTACTGCTCGAGGCCGTAGAGGAGACCCTGGCCGGAGGTGAAGTTCACGACGCGTTTGCCGGTCACGGAAAGGGTGATGGCACCCCCCTGGGCCGCGTGCTCGCCCTCAGCCTCGATCGCGACCTTCGTGCGTCCGAACACGTCGAGTTGCCCTTCGGCATAGGCGAGTTGGTAGTTCTCCCCCATCTCCGTCGAAGGCGTGATCGGGTAGAACACGCCACCCTCGGTGATCCGCGCTTCGGTGTGATAGGCGACGAGCTGATTGCCGTTGGTCGTGATCCGGATCCCGGGGTACTTCGGTGTGGTCATCGCTCCGTCTCCTCGAATGAATCTGTGTGGTGGCGGGATTCCTTCCCGACGCCGACAGGGTAGCGATTCCCCGGCAGAAGATTCCCAGGGGTCAATGACCCAAAGATGATGTCGCCGACCTCCGTGGCGGGTACTCTCGCTACCGGAATCTGAGGGAGGTCTTCCATGAAGCTCATCGAGTGTGTCCCCAACTTCTCCGAGGGCAGAGATCGTGCCGTGATCGACGCGATCACCAGCGAGATCGCTGCCGTCGATGGGGCGGAGCTCCTCGATGTCGACCCCGGTGCTGCCACGAATCGCACCGTCGTGACGTTCGTGGGATCCCCGGAGGCTGTGGAGGAAGCGGCGTTCCGGGCGATCGCGAAGGCCGCCGAACTCATCGACATGTCCAGGCACACCGGGGAGCATCCCCGAATGGGCGCCACCGACGTTTGTCCCTTCGTTCCGGTTGAAGGTGCGACGATGGAGGACTGCATCGAGATCGCTCGCAGCCTTGCCGAGCGGGTCGGCACCGACCTCGCCATCCCGGTCTATCTCTACGAGCATGCCGCTCTGGAAGGTCGGCGTTCGCTAGCCGACGTGAGGAGCGGCGAGTACGAGGCTCTTGCAGCACGCAACGATGCCCCCGACTTCGGGCCGTCGATCAACGCGTCGGCGGGAGCAACAGCGATCGGCGCCCGGCAGTTCCTGATCGCCTACAACGTCAACCTCAACACCACCGATCGGCGTCTGGCCCACCAGGTCGCGTCGGCGGTTCGCACGCTCGGTACGGCGACCCGGGATTCGAGCGGGAAGATCATCAAGAACGAGCACGGAAGAACCGTGTTCGCGCCGGGTCGGTTCGATGAGGTGAAAGGCGTCGGCTGGTACATCGATGAGTACGACCGGGCGCAGGTGTCGCTGAATCTCACCGACTCCTCTGTGTCACCGATGCACGAGGTCTTCGAAGCATGCCGGGAGGAGGCGACGAGCCGGGGCATGCGCGTCACCGGCTCCGAGCTCGTGGGGTTGGTCCCGCTCGAGGCGATGCTTGCCGCCGGCGATCACTTCCTGACGGCGCAGGGCCGGACGACGGCCATTCCGGTGGCCGATCGCATCAGGACGGCGGTGCTGTCGCTTGGACTCGAGGAGATCAGCGAGTTCGATCCCGCCGCGAAGATCGTCGAGTACCGGTTCCGGGGTGCATCGGAAGGTCTGGTGGCGCAGACGGTCACGGAGTTCGCCGACGTGCTCTCCAAGGACTCCCCTGCACCGGGCGGAGGTTCGGTTGCGGCACTCGCCGGGGCCCTTTCGGCGGCACTGTCGTCGATGGTGGCGTCGCTCACGTTCGCGAAGCAGGGCATGGAGAGGACGAAACCTTCCATGGAGGCAGCGGGACAAGATGCTCAAGCGTTGAAGGACTGGTTCCTCGCCGCGGTCGATCGGGACACCGATGCGTTCAACGGCGTTCTCACAGCGATCCGCATGCCCCGCAAGACCGACGAGGATCTCGCGGCCCGAGACGCCGCCATGGCAGCCGCGAACCTCGGGGCAACGATGGTTCCCCTCGAGGTTCTCGAACACGCCGTCGAAGCACTCGAGTTGGCACTCATCACGGCGAGGGACGGGAACCCGAACTCTGTGACCGATGCAGGGGTCGGCGCCGCATGCGCCCTCGCTGCAGCAGAGGGCGCCTCGCTCAATGTCCGAATCAACCTCGACGGCCTCGAAGGCGACGTCTCCGAGATCGTGAAACGGCACGACGTTGCGCTGGAAGGGACTCGGGCACTGGGAGCGAAGGTTGCAGCGGTGGTTGAGGAGCACCTGGGTACAGCAGTAGAGCAGTAGAGCAGTACCTGCAGGAGCGGACAGCAAACGGCAGACAGCAAGATACGGGATACGGACTACGGACTACTCAATACTGGCTTGATATCAGATGCCCAGATTGACTCCGGCAGCGGTGACGAGCGCGACCATCAGGCCCACGCCCATCTGGGTCCAGCCGATCACGCGGGCCTCGACGGGTGGCCGGT
>JAUXCV010000338.1 GCA_030618675.1 Acidimicrobiia bacterium
CATCTTGATGACATCCGTGTCGTCTGTCTCGATGAGGCCGATCAGATGGCCGACATGGGCTTCATGCCCCAGGTTCGCAAGATCATGGCAGCCGTCCCCGACGACCATCAGACCTACCTCTACTCGGCCACACTCGACTCCCAGGTCCAGGAGTTGGTCAACAAGTACATGACGAACCCCGTCAGTCATGAAGTCGAGTCCGAGACGGAGCACGTCGACACGATGGAACATCGGTTCCTGAAGGTGCACCACCTCGACAAGCCGAAGATGGCGGCAGAGATCAGTCGCACCGCCGACCGAACGCTCATGTTCACCCGTACGAAGTGGGCTGCTGACGACCTCACGAAACGACTCCGCGAGATCGGTATCAACGCGGCCGCCATCCACGGTGACTTGCCGCAGGCGAAGCGAGAGCAATCGTTGTCACGGTTCCGTGAGGGGAAGGCGACCGTCCTCGTCGCCACCAACGTCGCAGCCAGAGGCCTTCACATCGAAGGCGTGGACATCGTTCTTCACTACGACCCGCCGGATGATCCGAAGACGTATCTTCATCGCTCCGGACGAACGGCTCGAGCGGGACAAGAGGGTCTGGTTGTCACCTTCGTCGAATGGGACCAGGTGAACGAGGTGCTCGGCATCCAGCGTCGGGCTGGTTTGAACGTGGCGATCATCAAGATGTTCTCGAACGATGAGCGAGTCTCAGACCTCTTCTCATGGCAGCCGCCCGAGGAGTTGGCCCCGTTCAAAGCAGGCTCCCAGCGAAAGATCCGCCGCCGCCGCGGTTTCTGACCGTTCTTGCGTAGATAGTGGAGGCGGTCTCTAGTGGTGAGCGCGACGGGGTGTCCTCATGGAGGTGAGGTATGTCACGTCCGAAGACTCCGTGGCGAGTGGAGCGTTTAGCGCTGCTCGCGGTTTTTGAAGGAGCGACGATTGCTGACGCGGCTGTCCTGGCGGGGATATCGCCGCGCACAGTGGTTCGTCTGATTGGCGAACATGGCCGTATGTCATTTCGTGATAGAACCCGTCGTGCCGGCTCGTTGTCTCTCGAGGAGCGTGAAGAGATCCTGTTGGGGATCGAACGCAGCGAAACCGATACCGTGATTGCCAGGCGGCTTGGTCGTCACCGGTCGACGATCTGGCGTGAGATCTCGAACAACGGCGGCCGGAAGGCGTATCGGGCGTTTCGGGCTGAGGAACGCGCCGGCGAGCAGGCACGGCGGCCCCGCCACGGGTGGATCCATACCCGTCCCGCATTGTGGGAAGAGGTCAAGGACCGGCTGCGGCGGCGTTGGTCCCCGCAGCAGATCTCTCAGCGGTTTCGCAGAGACCACCCAGATGATGCATCCTGGTGGGTGTCGCACGAATCGATCTACCACGCGATCTACGTCCAGACCAAAGGAGAACTCCGTAAAGAGCTCGCCCGGTGCCTGCGTTCGGGCCGAACCCATCGTAGGGCGAGGAGCCGGATCAACACCGGGAAAGGCAAGATCAAAAACATGGTCAACATCTCTGAGCGGCCTCCAGAGGTCGAAGACCGTGCCATACCCGGCCACTGGGAAGGCGACCTGATAATCGGCAAAGCCGGCAAGTCCGCGGTGTCGACCATCGTGGAACGCACCACCCAATACGGGCATCTCATCAAAGTCGACAACCGCACAGCTCCCCATGTCGCTGAGCGGCTCGCCATCGAGATGCTCCGTCTCCCCGACGAACTCGCCAAGTCGGTGACCTGGGACCAAGGCCGTGAACTCGCCGACCACGCCGAGTTCACCGTCGCTACCGACATCGACGTCTACTTCTGCGACCCGCACTCGCCGTGGCAGCGAGGCCTGAACGAGAACTGGAACGGTCTCGTCCGACAGTTTCTCCCCAAAGGCACCGACCTGTCCGTCTACACCCAACAAGAGCTCGACGAGATCTCACACCTACTCAACACACGACCCAGAAAGACGCTTGACTGGGACACACCAGCCGAACGATTCAACCAACTCGTCGCGGCCACAACTTGAAACCGCCGGAGGCGGGCTTCCCATAGCTACGCAAGAACGGGAGAGACCTAGGGTGCGGGTCACGTCCCCGACCCATGGAGTCCTTGATGTCCGCCCAGTACAGCACGCCGCCTGAGATGTCGATCGACCTCTCGAAGACCTACACCGCGACCATCGACACGAGTGCCGGTGAGATCGAGGTCGAGTTCTACGCGGCAGACGCGCCGCAGACCGTGAACAGCTTCGTTTTCCTCGCACGCGATGGCTTCTACGACGATGTGATCTTCCATCGCACCATCCCCGGCTTCATGGTCCAGGGTGGTGACCCGACGGGTACCGGCACCGGTGGACCCGGTTATCGCTTCCGCGACGAACTGGGACACTCGAAGTCGAAGTACAACCGCGGCACGCTTGCAATGGCGAACTCCGGACCGAACACGAACGGATCACAGTTCTTCATCATGCACGCCGACTATCCCCTGCCGAACCAGTACTCCATCTTCGG
>JAUXCV010000169.1 GCA_030618675.1 Acidimicrobiia bacterium
GATCTCATTCGCCTCCAGATCCGGCTTGCTCTTCGATCGAGGGGGAATGCACGCCTCTTCCGGTGGGTCGAGGCCGGACGGACGCGATTCGATCAACCCCCCAGGCTGCGCCGTCCCGATGACGAGGCCGTCGCTCTCCAACTCGAGCAACTCCGGTGGATCCACGCGGAGCGTGCGGATGATCCGGACGACGCCGAACTCGCTGCCGATCAAGCGAAATCGGAGCAGCAAGTACGCGGGACCGTTCGAAGGGCAGCCGGGAGCGAACACCAAACCGCTTTGCCAACCACGATCGGGACTCTGAGAACCGCCCTGGAACCGCAGGACGCCTTCGTGTCATGGTTCTCACCAGATGCGTCGATGTGGGAGCTAACGGTCACGGACGGCGGATCGCGACGACGGCGCGTCGGCTCGGAACCTATGATCCGGACGCTCGCCGACCAGTTGTCGCTCTCGATGGGCGGACTGGCGATCGGAAGACCGGAGGCGATCGAAGCCGCCTCAAACGCGGGTCTTGCCCTCCAGAAGGTCCTCGTACCGGGCGCCCCGCCCGAACATCTCATCCTCAACCCCCCACCCGGTCTCTTCAGCATCCCGTGGTCGGCATTCCCGGCACTCACCGATCGCGCCGTGACGGTGACGCCCTCGGCAGCGGCCTACCTGCGAGACCGCAGACCGCAGCGATCCGACACTCGTGCGCTCGTCGTCGCCGGACCCGCCTTGGAGCGCTCGGCTGAGGAAGTCCGACTCATCGCCGGGCACTACACCGATGCCCGATATCTGGACCCGTCGACTGCGACGACCCAGCGGGTTCTCGACGGCCTCTCAAGAACCGATGTCGCTCACTTCGCCTGTCACGCCGTATTCCGCCCCGACAACGCCGCGTTCTCGTATCTGCGGCTGGCAGACGGCCCACTGTTCTTGCACGACCTCGAGCGTCTCCGCTCCGGTCCCGAGACGGTCGTCCTGTCTGCCTGCTCTGCGGCACGCTCCGGGTCGGCGGGGACCCAACTGCACGGCTTCGTGACGGCTCTGCTGCGAGCGGGCGCACGAACCGTGATCGCCCCGATCGCCCCGGTACCCGACACGGACGAGACGCTCGATCTCGTCGATCGCCTCCACGGCGAGCTCCAATCCGGTGCTTCACCCGCGGTGGCCCTGAGCCGGGCGAAGTCGTACGACGATCCCCTGTCCTCGTATACGTCGCACGCGTTCCAGTGTTTCGGCTGGGGCTGACGCCCCACCCTCAGGGTCCTGCCAGGCGAAGCCTCTAGCCCTCCTATATCGTCGCTAACCGATCGCTCATCACGGTGAGGGATGGTGGGGCCGTAAGAGGGAGACGACCCAGAGGAGAGAACCATGTTCCCGATCGAAGCCTACGTAAATGACTACATCGCTGCGATCTCCAACGATATGCGCCAATCCAGGCGGAATCCGGAGATCGTGAGGACCAGGTCCAGCGCCCTTGATCGCCTCTACAAGACGGTCGCCGGGATGCTGAAGAAGGGGGCGGCAGGAGCCACCCATCCCACGAACCCGCTGCCCAGCAGCTGATCCGAGCGAAACCAAGAGTGCCGTCCCCGGGGACCAGATCCCCGGGGTCGGTACGCGTGCTTGCACTATTCGGGTCAAAAGGACCTTCACCGAGCCTCAGATAGGCGGATAATGGAGGGGTGACAACTTCATCCAACTCTGCAGCAGTCCCCGCCATCGACGTGGCCGGGGTCCGGTTCAGTTACGGCGACATTCGGGCCGTCGACGACGTCTCGTTCTCCGTCGCATCCGGTGAGATCCTCGGCTTCCTCGGCCCCAACGGCGCGGGGAAGTCGACCACCATCAAGATGCTCACCGGTCAACTCAAGCCAGAAGCCGGCGACATCAAGATCCTCGGTATGAACATGCCGGGCCGCCGCGAGGAGATCCAGGCCCGCCTCGGCGTCTGCTTCGAGGAGAAGAACCTCTACCTCTCGATGACGGGCCGCGAGAACCTGGTCTTCTTCGCCAAGCTGTTCGGCGTCCGTGATTTCGAACCGGAACCGCTGATGGAGCGGGTAGGTCTTTCCACAAGGCTCGACGATCGGGTATCCGAGTACTCGAAGGGCATGAAGCAGCGGCTCATGATGGCGAGAGCTCTCATCAACACGCCCGACGTGCTGCTACTGGACGAACCCACAGACGGACTCGACCCGGTGTCGGCGATCGCCATCCGCGGTCTCATCCGCCATGAGGCCGAACGCGGGGCGGCCGTGCTGTTGACGACGCACGACATGCACGAGGCCGACACGCTCAGCGACCGTGTGGCGTTCATCAACCAGGGCTCGATTCTCACGATCGACACTCCGGACGACCTCAAGCTCGAGTACGGGCGGCGCTCGGTGCGCATCCGGACGCGTCAGGGTGACGGAGTGGATGAGCAGGTGATCGCCCTCGACGAGGCCGGAACCGAAGACCGTATCCGCGACGCGGTTTCAGTCGAAGGCTTGATGACGATCCACACCGAAGAGGCAACCCTCGAAGATATCTTCGTCGAATTCGCCGGGCGGGGTCTGGCGGGATGACCGCCTCCCGCATCCGCGCGATCATCCTCAAGGACCTCCGGGAGTTCTCCCGGAATCGGTTCTTCATGTTCATCACGCTGCTGGTGCTCGTCTGCTACGTGGCCGTGTTCTGGTTCCTGCCCGACAGCGTCGACGAGACGGTGAAGATCGGCGTGTCGAACACGATTCTCAGCACGACCGTCGGCGGCGTTACCGAGAGCGGCACGGCGGGCTTCGCTCTTGAGATCTACTCCTCGGAGGAGGATCTTCGGACCGCGATCGAAGAAGGCCGGGACGACATCGTTGCCGGCATCGCCATTCCACCGGACTTCTTCGAGTCGGTCGCTGCGGGGAAGACGCCGACGGTCCTCCTCTTGACCCCGGCCAGCCTCCCGCCGGAGATCCAGCTTCTGCTCGACGGGGCCGTGACCGAGATCGCGTTCGGTATCGCAGGGATCGCGCCCCCCGTCGATCCCATCACGGAGGCCGTCGTCCTCGGAACGGACCGGGCAGGGAACCAGATCTCGCTACAGCAACAGATGCGGCCCCTGATTCTCATCATGGTGCTGATGGTGGAGACGTTCGCCCTGTCATCGCTGATCGCGATCGAGGTTCAGCAACGAACCGCCGTGGCCGTGCTCGCCACTCCGGTCCGGATCGTCGACTTCCTCGCCGCCAAGGGGATCTTCGGCATAGGGCTGGCATTCTCGGAGGTGGTACTCCTCGGCCTCCTCATCGGCGCGTTCGCCGTCAATGCCCCAGCGATCCTCGTGATCCTGCTGCTGGGAGCGGTGTTGGTCACCGGATTCGGCATGATCGCCGGCTCCTACGGTCGCGACTTCATGGGGACACTGCTCGTGTCGATGCTCTTCATGATCCCGTTAATGATCCCCGCTTTCGGCGCGCTCTTCCCCGGGTCGGCTCCGATGTGGGTGAAGGCTCTCCCCACCTACGGCCTGGTCCAGGCGATCATCCGTGTGACGGCGGACGGTGAGAGTTGGAGCCAGATCGCACCGTCTCTCCTCTTGCTGGCGGCGTGGGGCGTGGCAGCGTTCGCCGTCGGTGCCTTCATTCTGAGACGAAGGGTGGCAACGCTGTGAACCTCCGACGCTCCTCGTACGTGCTGGGTAGGGAACTCAAGCTGTCGCCACGATCCCCGCTTGTGTTCTTCGCGATAGCGATGCCGCTCCTCATCACGTTCCTCGTCTCCTCGGTGTTCGGCTCGCTGTTCGACGTGAGCCCGAAGCTCGCGATCGTCGATCTCGGGAACTCGGAGATCACCACCGCGGCGATCCAACTCGACGGCGTCGAGACCACGATCGTGACGGACGTCGAGACGCTGCGCCGGCGGGTCGAGGCACACGACTTCGATGCCGGTCTTGTGCTGACGTCCGGCGTGGACGCCGCCATCATCGCGGGCGAACATCCCGATCTCGAGTTCTACGTCTCCGGGGAGAGCCTCGCCTCGACCCGGATCATCCTCGCCGTGACGACACTCGATCTCGCCCGGGGTGTTGAAGGTTCGGATCCCCCCGTCACCGTCGTGGTGACTCCAGTAGGCGATCAAGACTTCGTCCCCATCAGCGACCGCCTCCTGCCGACGATGGTCATCTACGCCGTCATGATCGCCGCGATCTTCCTGCCCGCCGCCTCGCTCGTCGACGAGCGGGAGAAGCGGACCCTTGATGCGGTGCTGGTCACGCCGACCCGCATGTCGGACGTCCTGGTTGGGAAGGGCACGTTCGCCGTGGTGCTCGCCGTCATGCTCGGGTTCGTCACCCTGGCGCTCAACGGTGCGCTCGCCGGCCAGCCGGTGACGATGGTGCTGATCCTCTTCATCGGCTCGGTGATGCTGATGCTCATTGGGCTCATGCTCGGCCTGTGGGCCAAGGACATCACCACGATGTACACGGCGATCAAGGGTGGCGGCATCATCATCTTCCTGCCGGTGATCTTCACGCTGTTCCCCGGCCTCCCCCAGTGGATCCCGAAG
>JAUXCV010000104.1 GCA_030618675.1 Acidimicrobiia bacterium
GAGGCCGTCGCTGAGGTGCACGTCGCCCGCACGTTCGATCTCGACGCTGGAGATACGTTTACGGTCGTCATCGGTCCGGGGCAGGAGTTCACCATCGTCGGCACCGCCGCCTCGGCCGAGTACATCTGGCCGGCGGCGAGCACCCAGGAGATCTTCCCCGACCCGCAACATTTCGGTGTGTTCTTCGTCGACGAGGATCTGGTCTCTCAACTGCCTTCGTCGGTCTCGGTGCGCGAGACCCTCGTGCTGTACGACGACGATGCCAACACCGAAGATGTCGACGCAGCGGTCCACGACGCCGCCACGAACGCCGGGGCCACAGGGATCCTCACCCAGGCCGATCATCCCTCGCAATCCACGCTGGAACTCGACGTGGAGGGGTTCGGCGAGATGGCGATCGCGTTCCCCATCCTCTTCCTCACCGCGGCGGGGATGGCCGTCTATGTCCTGCTCACCCGGATCGTGTTCGCACAGCGCTCCATCATCGGCACGCTGCGCGCCTCGGGAATGAGCGCACGGGAACTCCGCCGGCACTATCTCAGCTTCGGGCTGTGGGTCGGAACGGTCGGCGCCATCGTCGGAGTGCTCCTCGGAGCGGTATCGGGTGCCCTCATGACCCAGATGTACACCGGGTTCCTCGACATCCCCGACACCGTCATCGTGATCAGACCGTCGACGATCATCGTCGGTCTCCTCTTCGGCGTGGTGGTCGGGGCGCTGTCGGCCCTGGTGCCGGCGCGTGCCGCATACAAGATCGAACCCGCCGAGGCGATGCGAGGAGCCGCACCGCTGATGTCGGGGGGCAAGAGCCTCCTCGAGCGGGCCATTCCGCCACTGTCGAAGCTACCGGTGCGAACGCGGATGACGCTTCGAGGCATGGGCCGATCGAAACGGCGGAGTCTTGCGACGGTACTCGGTGTCGTGCTTGCGCTCGTGCTGGTGCTTGCCTCCGGTGGGATGATCGACTCGATCGTCAACATGGTCGAGAAGCAGTTCGAAGTGGTGTTTGTCCAGGATGCGTCCGTGATCGCATCCGAGCCCCTGAGCACGGAACTACTCACCGAGGTCGACGCAAATCCCGGCGTGACTCAAGCGGAGTTTGCCGCCAACTTCAGCGCATCGGTCACCGCCAACGGCGAGACGCTTGCGACAACACTTCAGGGATTCGAGGCAGGAACGAAGATGCACGGCTGGACGAACCCATCCGGTGACCTCCCCTCGAGCGGGATGCTGGCCGGCGGTGGAATCGTCGACAAGTTGGGAGTATCGGTGGGCGACCGACTCACGATCGACCTGCCGACCCACGACGTTTCGATCGAACTCGAGATCATCGAACTGGTCGACGAACCCATGGGAATCCCTCTCTACGCGCAGAACGACGTGATCACCGAGGCGCTTCGCGAGGCCGGTATCGACGACCCGGAGGGCCTCATGGCGGCGCCAACCGTCACCACGGTGATGACGCTGTTCGACCCGTCGATCGACCGGATGGCCACGATCGAGAGCCTCGGGGATGTCGACGGCGTGCTTGCCGTCCAGGACGCCAGATCGCTCTACAACACGGTGCAGCAGTTCCTCGGCCTCTTCTACGCGTTCACCGGGATCATGCTTCTCTTCGGTGGCGTGATGGCGTTTTCACTCATGTTCAACACGATCTCCGTGAACATCGCGGAACGGTCAACGGAGTTCGCGACGCTCAAGGCGAGCGGGATGTCGGATCGGACAATCGGATGGATGATCGTCGGCGAGAACCTGTTCCTGACCCTGCTCGGCATCGTGCCCGGCGTGATCCTTGGAGTTTGGATGGCGAGCGTCTTCATGGGCCTGTTCAGCAACGACTCGTTCAACATGTCACTGATGATGAATCCTTTGACGGTGGTTGTCGCGGCGGCCTCCATGATCGCCGTGGCGCTGCTATCGCTGATCCCAGGCGTCCGTTCGGTCAAACGGCTGGACATCGGAGCGGTCGTCCGGGAGCGGGCGGCCTAACGATCCACCGGATGCCGGTTCGGCACGAGCAAGCGCTGATTCCTCGCTGCTCTCCTTGACTCTGATCCTGTCGATGGCGAAGTAGAGGAGGCTGGCAGCAACCAGGGCCCCTGCGGCGATCCACAGCGCCCCGGGGATGCCGGACCGCTCGGCAACCTGAGCCAAACCGAGGCCGGTGATCAAGACGCCGACCTGAAAACTGAGCGACCAGCCGGACAGCATCGTCGCCCGTTCGGAAGAGCTCACGCCCGCATGGAGGATCTGCTGAGAGAAGGGATGAGCGAAGCCGGCGACGGCGTAGAGGCCGATGAAGAACATGGCCCCCAACAGCACCGTGGTTGACAGTGACAGGCCGACAACCGCTGCGGCGGTGATGAGAAGGGACACGGCACCAACTTGACCGGGGTGGATACGGCCCCCTTCAGGAACCCGGCTCGCCACACCGGCACCCGCCGCCGAGGCGAGAGCCAAGCCAACGGCGAGCACACCGAAGAGCCTGGTCGCAGATGCCGTATTGTCGACCATCTCCCGGAACAGCGGTTGATAGAAGAGTTCGACGGCTGCGAACGCCAGTCCCATGAGTACTCCGGCGCCGAGCAGCAGCCGAATCGGCCCCGGACGTCGGGAGATGTCGAGGGCGCGCTTCATCACAACCGGCACCTCAGCTACCGCAGCCCGAACACTGCCCCCTACCGGGCGCCGTTCATTGATGAGGACCGCTATCGCTATGGCGTTCAAGATGGCGACCACCGCGGCGATCAAAGAGGGCAATCGAACGGTCGAGAACACGGCCACATCTGAGGCGATACCGGGAATGAAGGTGATGGCAGTGACCGAAAGTGAGCCGAGCGCAAGGCCGAGGCCTCCCGTCACTTCGCCACCGGCAAGCCCGGACCGTATGGGCGCATCCGCCTCGATCTCGTGGATCGTGTCGACGTACCACGCTTCGAGGGGACCGCTCGACAGGGCTCGACCCACGCCACCGACCACGGCGGCAACAACGAACAGAATGTAGCTGTCGCTTGCGAACCAGATGAATGCCATCCCCGCCTGGAGAACCGCAGCCGCGACCAATACTGGCCGGCGACCGAAGGAGTCGGCGACACCACCCGTCGGCAACTCCAGCAGCACCGTCGTGAGTCCGTACGCGGTGAAGACCAGGCCGATCTCTGCAAGCCCGAGTCCGCGCTCTACCTGCGTGAGCACCAGGACCGGAAGCAGGAACCCGACCGGCAGCCAGAGAGTGAGTGTCAGGAACCAGAAGATCCTCGTCGCAGTGCGTTGAGTCACGATTCGTTCGCTTTCGCGACGTCCACCATGGCTGATCCCGGGTCGGCTACAGGGAAGGCGAGCAGATGGACGCGAACGGCCTCTGCATCATCCGGAACTTCGTCTCCAGGACGCTTGGCCAGGCTGCCGATCAGCAGGCGCACGGAATCGACCAGCTCGACCAACTCACTCTGATTGACGTAGAGCAAGAAGTCATCCCCTGCCGCTGCGTCGGTCCAGGCGTCTCCCCAGTCATCCTGACTCTCGATCCATCTAGCGACCTCTCCTTCCCGAAGGCTCGAGGACAGCCGCATGACCTCGTCGAACAGAACAAGAGCATCATCGTCACCTCGCATCCGCGAGCGATCGAACGTGGTGTAGTCGTGGCGAGCTTCCCAGTACCGCTGGCGCCCCGTGCCGAGGCCACGAGCGTCGGCGACGAATCCGTGGCGCTCGAGTTGTCGTAGGTGGTAGCTCGTAGCACCGCTGGTGGTTTCCAATCTCCGGGCAAGCTCACTCGCCGTTGCGGGGCCGTCCGCACGTAGCAAGCCCAGCATCGCAACACGCAGGGGGTGCCCCAGGGCCTTCAAGCTGCGCGGAGTCAGTTCAATCGTGGTCGGGGTCGAATCGGTTGGCATGTATGCAAAGATACCTTTGCATAGAAGTCTTTGCAATGCTGTTCGTGGCGAACCACACGGTCGCCCAGATTGACCTGGCCGGCGTCGGCCGAAGCGTCGGCTACTCGCCGGGCTTCAAGAGTGCGCTCGTCCACGCGCCGTCGTTGGCGCTCGACGCGATCGCTGCCTCGACCAACGCGACCCCGAGAACCCCATCGATGGCTTGCGGAAAGTGGGAAGCCAGGGGATCAACCGCGACACCGGCGCGCCTTGCAGCGATGGCCTCCGCGGCATCGGAGTAGATGTTGGCGAATCCTTCGTGGAAGCCCTCGGGGTGTCCGGCCACGATGCGAGTCGATCGTGCTGAGAGCGGGAGCGTCCCCGGTCCATTCTGCGTTCGGATTTGCGCAGGGCCGCAGAGCGGCTTGAAGATCAGCCTGGTCGGGTCCTCCTGCATCCACTCGAGACTCCCCTTCGTGCCCGAGACCCTGATGCGCAGATCGTTCTCCACACCTGCCGCTGCCTGGGTCACCCAGAAGCTGCCTCTGGCCCCGTTGTCGAATCGCAGCATCGCCCCGGCATAGTCGTCGACGAGTCGGTTCGGCACGATATGCCCGATGTCGGCGGCCACCTCCGAGACTTCGAGTCCGGTGACGAAGCGAACGAGATTGTGGGCGTGTGTGCCGATGTCGCCCATCACCAACGACGGACCTCCCTTGACGGGGTCGTATCGCCACGGCACTTCCCCGTCGGGGTCGGGATCGTTCTCGTCTGCCTTGCCGCCCTGAACGTACTCCACCTGAACGAGTCGGATCTCGCCGAGCTGCCCATCCTCAACCATGGCCCTGGCCTGACGCACCATGGGGTAGCCCGTGTAGTTGTGCGTCAAGGCGAGAACCAGACCGGTCACCTCTACTCGAGCCAGCACCTCCAATGCCTCGCCGAGGGTGTTGGTGAGGGGCTTGTCGATGATCACGTCGAACCCACGATCCAGCGCACCTATCGCGTATGCGTGGTGACTGTCGTTCGGTGTCATGATCGCCACAACATCGGCACCGTCGGTCCGTTGCGCCTCAGTGTCGAGCAGTTCGAACGCACCTCCGTAGGCCCTATCGGCATCGATCCCGATCGCTCGAGCCGCCGCGATGGAGCGACCCGGATCAGAGGACAGGACGCCTGCGACAAGCTCATACCGATCGTCGATGCGGGCCGCCGTGCGGTGCATCGATCCGATGAAGCTTCCCGGTCCGCCGCCGATCACGGCGAGGCGCAGCCGTCTTCCCAGCATCTCGATGACGGGGTTGGTATCCATGTGTCCTCTCCTGGTGGTCGGCCCGGCGCCTCCACAGTATGCGTCATGTTGGCCCTTGAAAGAGATTGAACAACCGTATAGAATGCTGAACATGCGTTCGGTATCTACAGCAGCGGGTGAAGGCGGACTGGCCGACGATCGGACGGCGAAGGCACGCCTTCGCGACGCGGCGATCGCCTGCTTCGCCGAGAACGGGATCGCCGGGACGACCGCCCGGAAGGTGGCGGCCACCGCCGGAGTGTCTCCGGGACTGGTGATCCACCACTTCGGTTCGATGGAGGGTCTGCGTGCCGCATGTGACGAGCACGTCGCTGCCACCATCCGGGAGTACAAGGAGAAGGCATTCTCCCGTGGCCCTTCGCTGGACGTGTTGGCAGCGCTTCGCGACTCCCCCAGCGGGCCGCTGATGGGCTACCTCGCACAGGTCCTGGCCGGCGACTCGCCGGCAGTTGCGAAACTCGTCGATGACCTCGTCGATGACGCCGAGGGCTACATCCAACAGGGTGTCGAATCGGGGATGCTGCGACCATCAGAGGACCCGAGGGGCCGGGCGGTCGTGCTCACCCTGTGGAGCCTGGGGGCACTCGTGCTCCACGAACACCTGCAGCGACTCCTTGGGGTCGACCTGACCGACCCGGAGATCCTCACGGATCCGGCCACTACCGCGTACATCGGCCCCGTCTACGAGATCTACGGCGAGGGCATCCTCGAAGAGGCCTTCGCAACCCACGCACAGGAAACGCTCACTGAGAACAGGGGAACCGTATGACCGATCACGTTGCCATCCAAACCGAGGGACTGACCAAGCACTACGGCGACGTGAAAGCCCTCATCGACCTCGACCTCGTCGTGGAACGAGGCGAGATCTTCGG
>JAUXCV010000304.1 GCA_030618675.1 Acidimicrobiia bacterium
CCTCATCGCCATCGCCGCCGCAGCCGTGGCGGTCTCGCTCGCATTGGTCTCCGCTCGCGATGACGGAGGGATCGAAGCCTCCCCTTCTACGTCTGAGAGCACACTGGAATCCACGACGAGTGTGCCGGTTTCGACGACTCCGGACACGACCGTCACCACGACGATTCCTGAGACCACAACGACGCCGGGACCAACCCTCGCACCGGGGAGCACGGCATGCGACCCGTACGAGTCGGTCGAAGTCGCCGGCACAATCGCGTCACCTGATCTCGTCGAGGCGTCGGGCATGGCGGCGAGTCGCACGCGGCCGGGAGTGCTCTGGGCCCACAACGACTCCCGAGACGGTGCGCGGGTCTACGCCGTGGGCTCCGATGGCGCAGACCTCGGCGGGTTCGGCATTGTCGGTGCCCTTGCGTTCGACTGGGAAGACATGGCCGCCGGCCCCGGATCGGATCCATCCCAGTCGATGCTCTACTTCGGCGATATCGGCGACAACTTCTCCATCCGCGGTGGCCGGACCACCGTGTATCGCGTTCCCGAACCCGATCCCGGCGCCATCGATGGATCGATCGCCGGGGCCGTTCCACTGGAGTATCAATACCCGGACGGGATCTACAACGCAGAAGCCCTCTTCGTCACCGACGGATCCGTCTTCATCATCACGAAGGATCGAGACGAGGCCCGTGTCTACCGGGGGGACGCAACCGGAGACGGATCCACGGTCGAGACCATGGAACTCGTGACGGTCCTGTCCCTCGACGCGGAAGTCAGCGGCGCAGACATCTCGTGGGACGGTTCCACCATCGCGTTCCGCGGGTACAAGACCGTGTGGATGTGGTATCGATCACCGGGCATGCAGATCGCCGAGGCCCTCGCAGCCGAGCCCTGCACAGCCCCGTCTCCGGATGAGGTGCAGGGTGAGTCAATCGCGTTCATCGCCGACGGCTCGTACACAACCGTCAGCGAAGGCTCCCACCCCGATCTGCACGTCGTGAAGCGCGACGCCTGATCTTCTCGATCGAGAGACGGCTCTCAGTCTCCGGCCAAGCGGTACGGCAGGTACTCCGGTTCCCACATGTCGGCGTCGATGACTTCCTCGAGGTCGTCGACGGCATCGGCGACTCCTTCTTCGATCGCTTCCCGGCCGACGGCGATCGCAACCGCACGAGACACCGCTCGCACATCATCGATGTTCGGATACAGCTGACCTTGTTCGATCAGATCATCGCCGACCTGATCAGCCAGGGCATACGCGGCGGCGAGGAACATCCGATCAGTGACCTCCTTCGCCTTCACCGCCAGCACCCCGAGGCCCATGCCCGGGAAGATGAACACGTTGTTGGCCTGCCCGATCCGGTGCATGATCCCTTCGTGCTCGACGGGCGCGAACGGGCTTCCGGTCGCGATGATGGCACGCCCATCGGTCCAGTTGAGGGCCGCCTTTGGCGTGACCTCGGTATTGGCGGTCGGGTTCGACAGCGGCAGGATGATCGGCACATCCGTGTGGGCCGCCATCTCCCGGATGCACTCCTCGTCGAACAAACCGGCCGTCCCGGAGACGCCGATGAGAACGGTCGGCTTGACCTCACGGATCACCTCGGCGAGTGACGGGAGACCGGCCTCGGTCTCCCAATCCACGATCTCGATGACCGGCGTCGCGAGGCGTCGCTTGACCTCAGTCAGGTTGCGACGGTCGTCGACCACGAGCCCTCGGCTGTCGAGGACGTAGTGACGGCCCCTGGCGTCGTCGAGGTCGAGGCCTGCGTCCGCCATGGCGTGCGCGATCTGCTCGCGGATCCCGTATCCGGCCGAACCGGCGCCGGCGATCACGATCCGGTGATCGGCGAGGGAACCCCCGATCTTGCGAGTTGCCCCGATGAGTCCGCTGACCACCATCGCTGCCGTTCCCTGGATGTCATCGTTGAACGACGGAAGGAAACGCCGGTATATCTCGAGGTTGTGGAACGAGGTGATGTTCGCGAAGTCCTCCCACTGGAGCAGGGCGTCGGGGAAGACCTCCTTCACCGCATGCACGAACTCCGCGATCAACTCGTCGTATGCCTCGCCGCGCAAGCGGGTCTCTCGATATCCGAGGTAGAGCGGATCCTCAAGGAGTTCTGCGTTGTTGGTGCCGACATCGATCGAGATCGGAAGACACCTCGCCGGGCAGATGCCCGCTGCCGCCGTGTAAAGCGCGAGCTTCCCAATCGGGATCCCGAGGCCGCCCGCTCCCTGGTCCCCGATGCCGAGGATCCGCTCGTTATCGGTGACCACGATCACCGGTGGCCGCTCGGCGTTGCTGGCCAGTAGCAGATCGACGATGCGTCCCCGGTCACGCGGAGTGATGTAGAGGCCGTGGGCGGCACGGTACAGCCGACTCCAGTACTTGCACGTTGACGCGACGGTCGGCGTGTAGATGATCGGAACGGTCTCTTCGAGGTTGTCCATTATGAACCGGTAGAACAGGACCTCATTGCGATCCATCAAACCGCTCAGGTAGATGTTCCTGTCGAGATCGGTGGCCTTCGCATCCATCTGGGTTCGCACCCGGACCAGTTGCTCATCGAGCGAAGGGATGTGGTCCGGGAGAAGGCCCCTCAGGCCAAACGCCCTCCGCTCGTCCCGACTGAACGCCGCCCCCTTGTTCAGGAACGCGTCGTGGAGGAGGGCCTCCCCGCGCTTGGTCACCGGCAGGTAGCGTTCCCCGGTCTCGTGATCAACGAGGGGGTGAAAATGCATCAGTTCCTCCTGAATCGACGCGCCGAATCGGCG
>JAUXCV010000178.1 GCA_030618675.1 Acidimicrobiia bacterium
GCGAAGAGTGCAACGATCACGCCCACGTAGAACCAGTAGATGCTCTCGAACCCGCTGACCTTCCACGCGACGCCCGTGGCGACGGCGAGCGAGCCGAGCGGGAACGTGTATGCCCACCAGGACAGCGCGTATGGCAACTCCAGGTGCCGGACGTACGAGACAACGATGACGACCGCCATTGCGAACGACCAGGCTGCGAACCCCCACGCCGCGAGGATTCCCAGCACCGAGACGGCCGTCACGGCCTGTGGGTCGATGTCGATCGGAGTCCCCGCCTCGAAGAGGTGCATCATCTTGAACAACGCCACGGCGATGATCGCGGTGGGAGCGATCGCGATGAACGACGTGGCGGCGAACTTGCTGACCGGCAGCGATTCAAGCACGTAACGGTGATACACGAGTGAGCCCACGAAGAGGAACAGGAAGAACCCGATCCCGAAGCTGGCGATGGAGAGGGCAAAGGTCAACTCGAACCGGTCGGAGTACAGCATCGCTAGTTCGAACCCCGCCACGGGGATGAGGAGTTTCGCTACCGGGGGGATGAACCAGCCGAAGTTCGCGTGCGACAGTTCGATCGCGTCGCTGCGGTAGATCTTGGGGAGCACAATGAACGCCGCTACGTAGATGCCGATCGATCCGATCAGCCACATCCAGAACGCTATCTCTTGCGACGTCTCCGTCGCGAAGAACATATCTGGATACTTGAGGAGGTCGAGGGCGATGATGACCACGGCGATCGGCATGGTTGGAAAGAAGCTCGCCGCGATCGGGTGGTGCAGGTCGTGGCGTACCGCGTCGGAGTGCAGGAACAGCCGCAAAGTCCATGGGATGAGGATTGCGATGAACATCACTACCGAGATCACGATGAACGCGGCAGCGATTCCTCGAACCCACGAGCCGGTGAGGAACGAGATCGCTAGGGGTACGACCGCCGTCCCCATCACGGACGCGAACCACGCCGGATTGAAGTTCTCGATGGTCTCGTCGAGGCTCGGACGCCCCTGAGCCGCTCCGGTCATGATGTGTCCTTGGTCGTAGTCACGGCGAACCCTGCGTTCCTGGAGCGTGAGGATACGTCACGGCCGATGCCGCCGATTCTCGTGGCATTCGAAAGGACCAGCGTCGGGAGGACAACGCCGGCCCTTTCACAAACCGAGATGTCAGACGGACGCGGGCTCCACATCGGGAACCTCTTCGATCTCCTCATACCCGGTGATCATCGCCGTGATGTTGGTCGCCGGCTTCTCACCCGTCGTTGTCATATAGACGTGGATGATGAGGAAGATGACGAGAGCGAACGCCCCGATGGTGTGGATGGCTGCCAGGATGGTGAGGCCGATCGTCGGGACGACGCTGGTCCACCAGTCGTAGTACATGTAGATCAGGCCGGTGAACACCATCACGGGGACGATGAGGATCTTGAAACCGAGATACGTCGCCTTCTGCATCGGGTTCAGCTTCTGCAGTTCGGACTTCCGGTAGGGGTGATCCTCACCCTTGAAGATCCCGAACGCGTAGTACTGACCCTGGCGGACCATCGATCGTTCCCCCTTCGGCTGGTACTGGCGCCACTCGCCTGTTGTGACGTGCCAGAAGATCGCCAAGAGGATGAGGAGGATGAAGGCGCGGGCCGTGATCTCGTGGATCCGAACCGCCGTCTCGTATCCGAACAACGTGTACGACGAGTGGGTCTCGAACCCGGTGACCATCAGGATGATGATGAACAACGCCTGGAGCCAGTGCCAGAGCCGCTCGAACCAGCCGTAGATCATGACGCGGTGTTTCGCCATCAGGAGCTCCTCCGTTTCGCACTAGCGAACCTCATGACACCGTGGCCCAACACGATGAGCAGCGTCAATGCAACGAGTCCCCATAGGAGCCAGTCGTAGGCACCGCCGTCGCGACCGGGCATGTAGAAGCCCCCGATGGAGGCGATCACGCTGTCTCTGCTGTGACATGCACCACACTCCACAGCATCTTCGGCGGGCGCGACCATGTGAGTAGCCGGCTCATTGAAAACCGTCTCCAACCAGCCCACTTCTCCGCTGTACGGCACTCCTTCGGCGGCTGCGTAGTCTGCGCCGGCAACGGCCATCCCCGCTTCAAGGGCCAGGTTCCAGTCGTAGGACTTCCAGTAGGCTGCATCGTCCTTTCCGAAGAGATGCGGCAACGCGATCGTGTTGTTCCCACCATCGATCGGTTGGATCCCCCGGAACGCTTTCACCGGGTAGATCCTGGAAAACTCATCGTCGTAGGAGCCGGCGTAAGCGTTGAGTTCCATCACGCCGTCCTCGTTGAGGACGACCGGATCCCCGGCGATCGTGGCATTCACGATCCCGTTGAACCAGACGTAGTCCGGTATGTAGTTCCTCTCCCATACGAAGTCGCCCTTCTTCGTGGTGTAGCTGACGTTCCCGGCCTCATCAAAGGTCGTGATCGGATCGCCATTGGCGTCGAACTTGCCTGCAGTCGACCAGTCCCACCACGCCTTCGTGTAGGACTCTCCACGGGCGAGCTTCGGAATGTGACACGTCTGACACGCCACCTTGTCGGCGTGCTCGTTCAGTTTCCTGCTTTCCATCGGAGTGTCTCCGTGACAGGATTGGCAGGTTGAGCGGTCTCCATCGTCGAACGGCAAGTCGATTCCGCCCTCATCGGACGCGCTCATGTAGACGGACGAGCCGTTGATCTGATGGTTGTTTCCCCGGTGACAATCGGAGCAGGTCATGTCCGCTCCGTCGGCGGACATGTGCACATCGATCTCCCTGGGAGGGTCGAAGAGATCCTTCGTCAGGTCGCCGTGTTTGACCCCCTCGCCGCCACCGCCGTAGAAGTGACACGAGCCGCAGGTCTCTCTCGTCGTCTTCCCGACGTTCTGAGCGATCAGCGTCAGATCCGGCGGCTCCCACGTCTTTCCCAAGAACTCCGTCGGTTCGTACGCTGGATGCCCTGCCGCCGTCGGGAACTTCTTGTACGTGCTGGTCGTGTCGTGACAGACGACACAGTCCACGTTCTCCTCGATCGTGAAATCGAAGGTGTTGTCCGCCCACCCATAGCCGGTGTGGCAGCTCGTGCATCGGGGTTCGTTGGACTGGATGCCGATGCAGAAGTTGTTGACCTGCGTTGTCTTGCCGATGCCTTCGCCGAAGTGGTTGTCCCAGGTCCAGTGGGTCGTCGCCTGCATCTGCTTCGCTGCTTCGGTGTGGCACGTGAGACACGCCGCCGTCAGGTCCGGCCCGGTCGCGAAGTCCTGTTGGAGAATCTCGAATTCAGAGTGGTTGGCGGTGGCGTCCGATCGCTCTCGCGGTGTCGAAACCGGTTGCTCCGAAACCGGAACGGACTCGTCCTCCTGTGCCGCGGTCTCCGTCTGACCGGTCGCTCCGGCGGCAACGACGAACAGCGCCGCGGCAACCAGCGCGAGCAGGATGAGGACCCGCTGCGTGAACCGACCTCGCGATGCCATCGCCGAACCTCCTCAAGCCAGTGTCATTCGATCAGGGACATTCAACCGAACACCGGTCCCGTTGGCCTCCAGTTCGTAGGGTCGAAAGTCCCCATATGGAGACGCGCCCCACCGATACAACGCCAAATCAGGGGCGAACGGCCCTAGATGTGTTCCGTTTGGCGCCGTTCGCTCGATGTGGGAGTCCTGTCGGTCCTAGAAGCCGAGCGCCTTGCGAGTGGTGCTTCCGACCAGTCCGTCGACGCGTAGGCCGTGGTCGTCCTGGAAGGCCAGGACCGCCAGTTCAGTCTTGGGACCGAAGATGCTGTCGATCGGGCCGGGTGCGTAGTTGGCTGTAACGAGGAGTTCCTGCGTCCGCAGGACGCCGGCGCCTCGACTGCCCTTCCTGAGGATCCCGGACGAGTTCGTCGTTGGGACCGGCGTGTCCTCGCCTGCAGGTGCGGTGGTGCTCGCGACGGTGCCATTCTCCTGACGGGTCTCGAGTGCCTCTCGCGTGGCACGTCCTGCAAGCCCGTCGGCCGTCAAACCAGCGTCGGTCTGAAACGCGGTCACTGCTGCGATCGTCCGCGCCCCGCTGATCCCGTCGATCGGTCCCGGCTGGTAGCCGAGTCCGGTCAGGACATCCTGAAGACGTCGGACGTCGGCGCCCCTGGTGCCTTCTTCGAGCAAGCGGTATCCGTCGAACAGAGGATCAGCAGGACCGGCCCCGAGCCAGTTCGCGCCGGCATCGGCGAGCGATCGGAACGGGTTGACGATCACTCCCGAGGGGTCGCGTAGTTCGAAGTGGAGATGAGGGTTGGTGAGTTCAGCGGTACCGGAGTCGCCAACCCAACCGAGGAGCTGTCCGGCCTTCACGGGTGTTCCGGGAACGATGCCGTCTGCGATCCCCCACGCGAGCCCGTC
>JAUXCV010000205.1 GCA_030618675.1 Acidimicrobiia bacterium
GGCTCGGTGCGACCGTCCTCGATCGCCCGTGCGACCGTGATGAGGTACATCTCTTCTGCTTCTGAAGTCCCCGTTCGGTGCTGAACCATGCCTATGGATTCCTGCTCTCGATGTTTAGGCATGCCTTATGATAGGCGTGAGAGCAGCTCAGTGATCCGTTTCACGACGGGTTCGATACCCTTCCACGACGCAGGGATTCACCAAGCACAGGGAGTCACCAAATGCGCCAGTTCCTCCGCTCGAAGATCCACCGGGCATCGATCACCCAAACCGACCTTCACTACGAAGGATCGCTCACGCTCGACCGCGATCTGATGGACGCCGCCCGGATCGCCGACCACGAAGTGATCCACGTCGTCAACGTGAACAACGGTGAGCGGTTCACGATGTACGCCATCGAAGGCGACCGGGGATCCGGGATCGTGGGCCTCAACGGCGCCGCGGCTCGACTCGGGATGCCGGGAGATCTCGTCATCATCATGACGTTCCACTACGCGACGGTCGAAGACGGCGACCCGGCCCCGATCCCGGTTGTGGTCGCCGTCGATGAGAAGAATCTCCTCACCGCGAAGTGACGACCGCCTGACTGTTCAGATTCTGTGGGCCGGCAGATTGCCTGTGTGGCTCGGGGAACAACTCCCTCGCCTGGCCCGGAATCCGCGTATGGTCCGTGCAATGGATCAACTCATCGGAACCTGGCGTCTCGTCGAATGGACCTTCACCGTGAACGAGTCTCGCCCCACGCATCCGTGGGGCGGAGACCCGATCGGTCTGCTCACCTACACCGACGATGGCCGCATGAACGCATCCCTCATGAGCGTCGGCCGACCGCCGGCGCCGACGCGGACCATGAGCGCCGCACCGGCCGACATTCGAGCTGCGGCCGCAGCGGGTTACCTCGCCTATGCCGGCACGTACACGGTCGAAGGCGATGACGTCCTCCATCACATCGAGTTGAGCCTCATGCCGAACTGGGTTGGGAGAACCGAGCGTCGGCACATCCAATGGCTGTCCACCAGAGGCGGAGAACACCTCGTTCTCTCAACGCCACCCACCCGAACCGACGGCGGCCGGACCGCCGTGAATCGACTCCGGTGGGCGAGGATCGAACCGCCAACGCCTGACGCGTAGTGCCACCGTCGACAAGACGGACTCTGCGAACCCCGTATACGAACTACTCAGCAGGGCTTAGCCGGAATCGGGAGCACCGATGACCCGGATCTCATCCACGATCTCAGAGAGCGGAACCCTGATTGTCGTATCCGTGGCGGTGTCGTAGAACTCGAGAGCTGAATTCCAGGCCTCGTAGACGAGGAATCGGCCGTCACTCGACCAGGCCATTGCGATAATCTCATAACCGGGCACGCCCCTCTCTGCAAGAACCGCACCCGTCACCGAATCCACGACACGAATCACGGAAACCGGGTTGTCCAAACCCGCCGCAACGCTGAGGGCCATATGATTGCCGTCGGGCGACCACGAGGCGTCAAAGAGCCCTTCGTTGGCGGCGAGGCCCGGCACCGGAATGCGTTGTTGGCCGTCCTGGGACAAGAGGAACCATGTGGCACCCGGCTCTTCCGGGTCGTGTTCGATCCAGAGCGTCGCGCCATCCGGGCTTTCGGCAAGAACAGAAGAGTCGAATCCAATCAGGATCTCGGTGCCATCGGCATCGATGAGTACGCGCTCGGCGGAGCGTCCCTCGCTCTCGGATCCGATCAGCACACCCCTGCTGGTCCACTCCTCCAGCCACGTATACCCCCCTGCGCAGCCACCGTCAAAGGAGCGGAGAAGCACCGGATCGACAGACCGGTCTGCAACGTCCAGGGTGAAGAGGACCGCGGGTCCTGACGAGGATCGAGGACACTCCACCCAGGCCAGCCGTCCCGGGTCGGTCTCATGCCATATCACCGACCCAACGTGCAGTCCGACAGATTCGCTCTCCGCCCACTCTCCTACTGCGTCCGGTACCCCGTGGACCGTTAGCTCTCCGCCACCTTGAACCTGGGCGAACCAATTGCCGGAGGCGTCCAACCCCACCGGCCAGGGGCCGAACCAGCCGTCCTCGTCGCGATCTAGCGCCAACACCACCTCCGTCGTCGGCTTCGATGGCTTCCAACGCATGACGTTGAAGCTGTCTTCGGGTGTTGTCAGCATCACGATCGTGTCTTTGAACCCGGGCACCGTCTCCGTAAGCGGCACGTCCGACACCGCCAACCGCGGTGGGGTCCGTGGCACCGACGTGGTTGCCGTCACGGTGGTGAGCGTCGTCTCCACGCTCGGCGCGGTGGTAGTTGAGCCTGCCGCCACGGCCTTGTCCGGTTCAATCGACGCCGGAGAGCCCAGCAGCCAACCGAAGAAGAACGCCGCAACGACCGCCCCCACTATCGGCACCCACCAGATACTTCGTCCCCGCCCCCGCTCGGGAGGTGGAAGGAACTCTGGATCGATCGTTACCTGATCTTCTCCCATGGTCACCGCCAGACTCACCCCGACTTTCGCTCCCGAAACTCTTGTCGGCAAGAGTCCTTAGGCCCGAACATCACGCGCGGGGCCTGGAAGGCATGCACGGCCTATCTCTTCAACTCCCCGGCGAGACCACCGGCCCCCACGTGTGGACACGCACTATTACATACGGAGACGATGCCACGTACTCCCTATGCGTTCCGTGGTTCCCGGTTGAGGACGAACCAGAGATCGGCGACGTTCGTGCCCGTGGGACCGGTGATGATGAGGTCATCGATTGCCCGCAGATAGTTATGGGCATCGTTGTTGTCGAGAGCAGCGGTCGCGTCGAGATGGAGTCGACGTCCGCGTTCGATCGATCCTCCATCGACGATCCCGCCGGCGGCATGAGTCGGCCCATCGATGCCGTCGGTGCCCCCTGCGAGGAACGTGACCGCCCTTCCGTCGATCGCGATCGCCGCTGCGAGCGCCGCCTCCTGATTCCGACCTCCCCTTCCCGAACCGGTGACGGTCACCGTTGTCTCCCCGGCGAACACGAGGACCTTGCCGGCGTCCGATGCGACGGCGACGGCGACGGCGGCCGCCTCCCGCGCCTCACCCGTGTGACAGGTCGTAACGATCCTGGCGGGGACACCCAGCGAACGGATGAACGCCGCCGCTGCTTCGGCGGCGACCGTGCCACTCCCGATGATCTCGACCTCATGCCGTGGGTGCTGCTCGCTCGGGGTCTCGGGGATCTGTCCGGCGTTGCCCCTCTCGAGGTGGACGATCGCCCGAGTCGGGAGGCGGTCGCGCAGGTCGTACCGATCAACGATGGCCAACGCATCCTTGTACGTGGTCGGATCGGGAATCGTCGGACCCGACGCGATGGCGTCGAGCGGATCTCCAACGACATCCGAGAGCACAAGCGTGACGAGGCGCGAGCGGCCGGCCGCAGCCGCAAGATGCCCACCCTTGATGGCAGAGATATGCTTGCGCAGCGTGTTCGTCTCGACGATGTCGGCGCCACACTCGAGGAGAACCTGATTCGTTCGGCGCAGATCATCGAGCGACAGCCCGTCTGCCGGCACCGCGAGAAGGGCTGATGCTCCGCCGGAGATGAGACACACGACCACGTCGTCCGGTCCTGCCGACGTTGCCAAACCAAGCGCGCGGTGCGCCCCCGCGATGCTTCCCTCGTTCGGGATCGGATGCCCCGCAACGATGACCGGAAACGGCGCATCGGCGTATTCAGGAACCACCACGACGCCTTCGAACGATTCCCCGACCCGCGCGACACCGCGTGCCATCGCCACGGAAGCCTTCCCGGCAGCGATGACCACGACCCGCTGCTCCGGCTTCAGGCCGAGTCGCTCCACGGCGACGGCGGTCGCGGTCTCCGGATCAACGCCGGCGATGCCGGCCCGGAAGGC
>JAUXCV010000177.1 GCA_030618675.1 Acidimicrobiia bacterium
CGTGGTGGCCCGTGACCCGTAACCCGTAACCCGTAACCCGTAACCCGTAACCCGTAACCCGTAGCCCGTAGCCCGTAGCCGGCGAAGACTCTCCTCCCTTCTTGCTCAAAGCTCAAAGCTGGAGGCTGCCTGATCTACTGATCTACTGATCTACTCAAACTTCGTCCACCACTGCTACGTGTGGGAGGTTTCGGTACTTCCCGTCGAAGTCGAGGCCGTAGCCGATCACGAACTCGGGACCGATGTGGAATCCCTCGTATGCCACCTCGAGGGGTAGCCGCTCGACCCCGTCCTTGATGAGGAGCGCTGCGAGTTTGAGCGAGGCGGGGTTCCGCACCTGCAGGTTCTTGATCAAGTACTGGAGCGTCAATCCGGTATCGACGATGTCCTCGACGATGATCACATGACGGCCGTCGATCTCCTCGTCGAGGTCTTTCAAGATCCGCACCACGCCCGATGACTTCGTCGAAGCACCGTATGAGGAGACCGCCATGAAGTCGAATTCGAGAGGTAGGGCGATGTGACGAGCGAGATCGGCCATGACGACGACCGCGCCCTTCAGGATCCCGACCAACAGAAGGTCCTTCCCTTCGTAGTCCCGCGTGATCGCTGCGCCCATCTCCTTGAGCTTGGCGTCGATCTCCTCTGCGGATACGAGCGTTCTTCCGATCTTCATGAATGGCCTCTCTCCCTTGTGACTGCAACGGCTCGCCTCGATGTCGGTTTCGCCCACGGCGCGACGCGAATCCCGATGATGGCCGCGATTCTGCCACCCGCGGCGATCACAGGCCAACCGGATCGAAGTCGAACCGGTACATCGTGCTCAGCCAGGACCGTGCGGATGGCCTTCGACCCCGATTCGATGTCGATCCGATCTCCTTCGGCGGAGCCGCTGACGGCAGCGTCACTCCCGAAGACGACTGGATCGACGAGGAGCGTGGAACGCCGGGTCATGAGCGGTCCCTCGACCGACTCGAAGCCGATCTCGGCTCCTCCGAATCGGATCTTCGAAGGGACCACGATCGCCACGGGCGTCGGTGCCGGAGTCGTGGCCTGTGCCCGGCTGATGGCGGTGAACGGACCCTCTCTCTTCACGATGAGCGCGTTCGACAGCGTCACGGTTTCGGATCGCTCTTCGGCAACGGCCAACACCGCATCGATATCAGCGGTCGTGCCGGCGTATGGGGCGAGCAGGCGGCGGAGGGCGCCCCGCACGGCTCGTGTCGCTACCGGGCGTGGAACGGTGACCAACACGGCAGACGGAATCAGGACTGCCCCGGCATCGTCGATCAGCGGCATGTCGGCTGCGAGGTCCTCGATCACGGCGTCATCCGCCGCCGCAAGTAAACCCACCCGGGCAAGGACCTTGCGAACGCCGGGCCGATAGTCACGTTCAAGCGCAGGCATGAGATCCGAGCGCACGCGGTTCCTGAGATGAACGGGATCGTCGTTGGCCGGATCATCGACAAAGGGCAGCCCGAGTTCCTCAGCGACGTCGCGCAGGTCGCTCCTAGAGAACTCGAGCAACGGCCGGACAACACCGGGGCGACTCCGGCGCATGCCCGCGATACCGGAGGTCCCCGATCCCCGGAGAAGGTTCATCAGAACGGTCTCGGCCTGATCGTCCTGGGTGTGCCCGGTGACGACGGTCTCGTTCTCTCCTACCTCTCGGCTGATCGCGTCCCATCGGACTGTTCTTGCGCGGCCCTCGAGAGACGGCCCCGGTTCCACCGGCGCGTCGACGATCACAACGACGATCCCGACCGTGTCTGCGACCTCCAATGCTGCCTTCTCGAGGTCCGCTGATCCGGCGAGGTAGTGCCGGACGAAGATTCCGCGGGTCCCGGAACGCCGTGCTGCGACGAAGGCGGCGACTGCAGAGCCGGCGCCGCCGCCGAGCGCCACGACCAGCGGGCCGTCCGGCAGGTGTTCGAATGCCGCGGCCGCGAGTTGGTCGGGGGTCAGGAGATTCTTTGGAGCCACCGTTCCGGATTCTCGATCTCGTCAAGCGTCGGCAGCGATTCCGGGCTTTCCCACGCGTGGTCCAGCGTGGCCCAATCTGCCCTTCTCTCCACCTCGTTGATGAACTCAGCCCCCATCTCGTACTGGCGCAGTTTCATCTCGAGACCGATCAGACGCATCAGTGCTGCGGTCCGCTTGTCGGCGCGTCGTGCCTTGAACACCGCGGACATACGCCGCTGGGTCACCAGTTCCCGTTCACCTATCCGATCCATGACGACGTGGCCGTGACCCTCGAGAAGTGCCATGAGAGCCTGCACCCGATCGATGATCTCACGCTGCTCCGGTGTTGCGAAGAGGCCGAAGATCCCCGCCTCATCGATCAGCGGTGAACCGTTTGCCGCAGATTCCCGGATCTCGGCCACAACGCGTTGAACTCGGCCACTCTCAGGCTTGGCAGCCCCAACGAGTTCCTCGACGAGGCCGAGGAAGTATCCACGCAGCCACGGAACACCGGTGAACTGGAGACGATGCGTGCATTCGTGCAGAGCGATCCAGAATCGGAATTCATCGGGACGAAAGGCGTGGTCCCTCTCCATCTTGAGAAGGTTCGGCCCGACGAAGAGAACCGTGTCTCCGTCATCCCCGTCGCTGGTGGGGAGGACGAGTTCGTACTGGCCCAGGACACGCCGGGACAAGAACCCCAGAACGGCACCTATCTCGATACCCATGATCCGACCGGCGATGCTCGCTCCGACACCGGTCTGGGACCCGAGGTGTTCCTCCGCTGGAGCGAGCAGTATCGAGAACGAAGCGACGTTGTTCTCGACCCATCCCGATCGCCCGATGACGGCGACGTCGGGTGACCCGGGTGCCACGAGTCCCGTCTCTGCGGTGACGAGCGCAGATGCGCGAGCGACGAGTTCGGGCATGTCTCGCTCAAGGCGGGTCTGGTGGTAGGTGTCTTCGAGCGGATACCGCCCGGCAACGTTGGAAGCGACAGACACGGCCAGCGGCCAGTCGAAGTGGGACATAGGCAAGAGAGTAGGGCAGTAGCGCAGTAGCGCAGCAGAGCAGTAGCGCAGAACTTACGGCTTGCTGCGTCCCCGCTACCAGCCCTGAGCAAGGATACGGGATACGGGATACGGGATACGGGATACGGGTTGCGGACTACGCGCGATGAAGCGCCCTTGGAGGGGCGCTTCGTCGGTCGGTCTCTTTCGCTGTTCAGGCTTCGTTGTTGGCAATCCGGCCGCGAAGGCGGGGGTACTTGACCGGGGCGTGAGCGAAACAGAACTCGCGACGGTTGTACCGCGAGAGCTTGGTGTCGCATCCGGCGCTGGCACACTTGCGCTCCGTCGAATAGGTCTTCGGAGCCCGGGACCCACCATCGAGGCGTCGACCTCTCATGACATTGTCGTTCATCGGATATTTCCTCCAGTTGAGCCGGGAGGGATCACATCCCCGACTCGTCCTTTTCTCGTTCCTCTTGTATTAACGCTCTGAGGGTGTCGAAAAGTTCCGGCGGAGGATCAGATCTTCCACGATCGCGGATGACTCCCTTGAGTTTGTATTCGAATTCGTAGGCATCCGTGCAGTTGGAGCAGCGGCGCAAGTGCATACGGATACGCGATTTCCTGAAGAACGAGATCTCCTCGTCCAGGTACTGGTACACGTATTCGACGGCGTGATCGCAACCGTTCATGATTGATTCCCTGTGATGCCGTGTTCCTGTGCCACATCCCACAACTTCTTCTGGAGCGCTTTTCTTCCCCGATGCAGACGAGACATGACAGTGCCGATCGGGATGTCGAGCATCTCAGCGATCTCCTTGTATGAGAACCCGTCAACGTCGGCAAGCAACACCGGGAACCGAAACGTCTCGGGAAGTGACTCAAGAGCCTCAATCACGTCGGTGTCGACGAAGGCATCGAGCATGTCTGCCTCGGCGCTCTGCGATGCTCCCGATGCCTCACCAAGACGCTTGTAGAGGTACAGATCCTGGAGCTCACCGAGTTCCACCTCGGACGGACGTCGCTGCGCCTTGCGGTACTTGTTGATGTACGTGTTCGTGAGGATCCGATAGAGCCATGCCTTGAGGTTCGTGCCCTCTGTGTAGGAGGCATAAGCTCGGTATGCCTTGAGGAACGTTTCCTGGACCACGTCCTCGGCGTCGGCCGGGTTCCGTGTCATGCGCAGCGCGGCGGAGTACAACTGCGGTGCGTACTGCATCGCGTCCCTCTCGAAGTTCGCCTGATCCGCCACAGGTCTCCCTGGTCGTGCTCGGCCATCCTATGCAGGTGCCGCAACGAGCGGAGGGTCGCTACCATTCCCGCTCCCCCGCCGGGGTAGCTCAGTCCGGTAGAGCAACGCACTCGTAATGCGTAGGTCGTGGGTTCAAATCCCGTCCCCGGCTC
>JAUXCV010000230.1 GCA_030618675.1 Acidimicrobiia bacterium
GAACTCAGGATGCCGAAGCCAGAACAGGTCGTTGCCCCGAAGAAGGGCGGGGTCGATCCCCGGCTGGGCCCGGCGAAGAAGGCTGCCGATGCTGCCGGCGATGAGATCAACAGGCTCCATGCCATCCGCGACGAGATGTTCTCGAGACGCAAGAAACTCGTGAGTGACGCTCAGATCGCTGAGATTGCCCCAGAAGCGCCAGTTCACGGCCAGGTGGTAACAGACACCCCGGGTGAAGCACCGCCCATCGTCGTCGCTCCCACCCCGGAGGGTCGTGCGGCGATCACAGCGGCAAAAGAGAAGCTGATCACCGCGCAGAACGAGATCCGTCGCCTCGAGACGATGGCGAAACGATCCAAGCCCGAGCTCGGCACGCTCGACGGGGAGAAAGTCGCGGACGAAGCGTTCGGTGTCGGACCGTCACCACTCCCACGCGACATCGGCTCGTCGCTGCGCGGCTGGACGATCAAGCACGCGAACGAGATCGCACGACTCGGCGATCCGAACCTCACGCTGGACATCGGACGCTCGACACGCAAGGAACTGAACGAACTCGGCTACGAACCCGGCTTCCTCTCGTCGCCGTTCATCTACGGCATGGATCGTGGGGCGTTCGAAGCACGATGGAGGGGCAAGCGTCATCCGATGCTCGGCCAGGTCACTTCCGGTCCGGTCGAGGGCATCAACGAGTGGGCGTTCTCCGAGAACAACATCAAGTACGCGTACGTCAACTCGGAGCTCGAAGCAGCAGCGCTGTTCCACGAGACGCTCTGGGACTTCATCGAGGCGAACCCGGACGAGGCGAAGAGGATCGCCAGGTGGCTGACGGAGAAGAAGCCGAACCTGTACATCATGCAGGCGAAGGGCACGACCGCCGAAGTTGACGTTGTTGCCGAAGCGTTCGCTCTCGTCGAGTACGGGATCACGAAGCGCCCCTCGAACAGGTGGGCGAATCTTCGTGCAGGACAGGCATCGGGTAAGCACGCTGAATGGTCGGAGAAGCTCGGCGCTGAGGTGCTCAAAGTCAAGGAAGAAGTCTCCCGTCGTGTCGATGAGGTTGACCGCATCACCGATGACATCGAGGAGGAGATCGTCAAGCGCACCATCGACACCGACGACGCGTTGAAGGGCGAGCTCGTTGACCTCCTTCGGGAAGTGGCGGGGAGGGAACCTCGTGCTGTTCAGCGCTGGCTGGCCCGTTCCGCCGAAGTTGAGGCGCTCGTCAAGATGCACTACGGTCCCGATGCTTCCGTCACCGCTGTCCTTCAAGACGGTGATCCCCTCATCCAGATCAGGTTCCCCGGCGACGTGGAGGCCGGCATCGAACGTCTCGACGAGGGTGGGCTACAGGCTGTGGTGCGACGCATGATGCTCGACCCCACCAACGAAGCCCACATCACGAAGAAGCAGGCTGTCAAGGAGCTCGGACCCGAGATGGTGCAACTCTTCGAGGCAGCGGAGACGCTCAAGAGGGCACGTCAGACGCTCCAAGAAGCGCAGATCTCGCCAAAGGTACCCGGCAAGGCGAAGCCAACGAACGAACGCATCGTCGCCCTTGAAGCGGCAGAGGAGGACTACGACACCCTGATGCGACTCGTCTGGTCTGCCGTCAGCTCGCGCAAGCCGAAGGCGCTCCGCGAGTTCGTATGGAATCAGGTTGGTGACGAACTCATACCCACCGAGGCGTGGACACGGATCAAGAACGTGCTCGACGAACACGACCCGGCGCTCCTTGAACAGATCCAGGACTTCATTCGCATGGGCGTAGCAGCCGACATGCCGATGAAGAACGCTGCATGGAAGCGTCGCGTCCACGGATGGATGAAGACGATGCGTTCCATGAACACGGAAGACACTTCGATCTTCACCGGCCACTACCTCGAGGAAACGATGCAGGTCGTTACCGACATGCCGCGAGTCGGGCTCACGACATCCCAGCTCGACGACATGATCTTCTCCGTCGAAGCGATGATGGCTGACGCATTCCAGGCACTCTCCTACGCAGCCGAGTACAAGCCCATCGCGAGGGAGATCCTCGAAGGGTTCACCGGCCCGTTGAAGGAGATGGTCAACAACTTCCAGGAAGCAGCGAGAAAGCTGCCCCCCGACGAGGCCGGCCAGCGTGCCGCCCTGATCGACAACCTGAAAGCGATGAAGGCCTGGTTCGACAACACCCAAGTCTCACCGGAATGGCATCGTGCCGTGGATTACGCCTATGTGGGAACGAAGGGTGGTGCGGCCAACACGAGAAGGTTCGAGACGAGGGTCAACACGTTGAAGAACTCCCTCGAGATGATGCTCTCGCACGACGCGGCAACCCAAGTCGAATTGCGCGGAACGATGGTGCCGGCAGGGAAGCTCGACCTGGGTGGCGACGCGGCAGGGATGGTCATCGACTACGCCCTCGGACGTGAGCTCGCCATGACATCGGGAAGAATCAGAACGGCGACACAGGACCGCAATCTGCGCCACCTCATGCGAACCTCGCAGGGGGTGTGGGCGTGGTGGAGGAGAGCGGCGACGATCTCGAGGCCGTCGTTCCACATCCGCAACTTCATCGGCGGCATGTTCAACAACACCCTGATCGGTGTGAACCCCGGCACCTACTTCACGCTCGGCCCGGACGTGCTCATCTACCAGCGCAAGTTCAATCAGGCACGCCACCTGATCACCAACTCGGCGAACCCGGAACAGTCCTTCTACGAGAACGTCCTGGTTCATGTGTCGAAGAAGAACCGTGACCTGTTCTATGGCATCTGGAAGCACGAGGTTCTGTCCACCGCTTTCGTTCGCGGAGATCTCGGCAAGCTGCCCGGACGTACCTGGGTCAAGCCGTGGCAGGCGAACTGGGTTCCCTTCCAGGCTGGCGGTACAGCGATGGAGTCGGTCGAGGGGCTGCTCCGTGTCGCTGCGTTCGCCAAGTACTACGACCCGGCGATCCCGCACCTGTCCGGTCGCTATGCGAAGGAGATGGTGCATGCCGTTCACTTCGATTACGTCAACCTGACACCGCTCGAGGAGCGGATCAAGAAGTGGGTTCCGTTCTACGTCTGGTCGCGACGGAACATCCCGTTGCAGATCCGCACGATGATGCAGTCCCCGCGGTACATGATCACGGTCAACAAGGCCAGGAAGCTGTGGAACGAGGAGTTCACGGACGAAGACGACGAGGGCCTGGGCGGCATGGGGTTCGTCCTGCCGTTCAGTCGCGACAACGAGCTCGGGTGGGCGCATCTCATGTGGATGCCCGACCTCCCCATGATGGATGTCTTCGACTCGCCGCTGTTCACCGGCACACAGATGGGGCCGACCCCGTTCGGTACCGACTTCAAGAACCCGCAGGCGTGGGCGCTGTACGGGATGCAACTGGCAGGACCGGCAGCGACGATCCCTTACGACTTCATGAAGGAGGACGACCGGACGACGAATGCACCGACCGGCGTCAACGAACTACTCGCTCTTGGTGCAGCCTTGATGGGCAAGGAGATCTCGTCGTCCGGTGACGTGAAGATCCCCTGGTTCGCGAACTCTGCGTTCAACTCGATGATCCCGTTCTATCACGACTACCGGGCGGCGACGGGCGCACAGTCCAACAACCCGTACCGTGCGGC
>JAUXCV010000512.1 GCA_030618675.1 Acidimicrobiia bacterium
TGGTAGCGGCCTTGGTGTATCTCGACACGAGAGATCATCGTTTACCTCCGTTGGAGTGCGGGTTGAGATCGAAGACTTGAGATGGCACCGAGGATCATGCCGGCGGCCAGCGCCGGCCCGGGGGTATGACCCACACGGATGAGGTCTCGGTGCCTGAGGGCGACATCGCCTCGACCCGTGAGCGCACGCAGCAAGGCTCCGGCCGGGGCCGCTACCCGGCCGTCGATGGCGTGACCGATCAACGCAGCCGAGAACGTCGTGGTTCGCGTCGACGCGAGTCGCCTCAGAGGATCAGCGACGGTATCAAGTACCACCCCTGCATTCGCGTTGCCCAGCGCTTCGCCGAGCGTCCGGGTGGCGGCGAGGGCGCCTGCCAGGTAGTCGTCGCCTTCAGGAGTCAGACCGGGGCCTCGCCCGATCAGCGATTCCGCTGCGCTGAGGATCTCAGGTGGTGAGCCTGCGGATAGCGCTGCGAAGAGCGAACCGGATTCGACATCGGGCACTATCGAGGGAAAGCCCGCTATCGCCGATTCGAGTTCTGTAGCCGAGGTCCGACGAAGGGCGGGGCGGGGATCCCACCACCGCACGACATCGATCGTCAGTCCCTCGAACAACAACTGGCCCAATCCGACGGTGACCGGCGAACCGTGCCGGACCGAACGGAAAGCATCTGCGGCCGCTTCGGCCGTTATCTCAACTCCGTTGGGAAGCCGGGTCGCGTCGCTGGTCGACGCAACGACCACTTCGTCGTCCGCTAGCACCCAGACGGCCCGACTTGCCGTTCCGATCACCGTCGCCGGCGTATGCGGGTTAGAGAACATGCCGCGAATCGCGGTGCTCGCCACCCCCGGCACCCGGGGGGATGCCGGGGAGGGACGAATCTGGACCGCTCGAGCGGTCATCTACTTCTACCCGAGATCGACGATGGCAGCGACCGGTCCACCGCCACTCGGACCCTGGTGGATCGCTGCGACGGATACGAACACCGCTGCATCATCGATGGCGTTGGCGACGACGCCGCCGACCGCAGCCTTGATGTGCCGATGATGGTGTACGTCGGAGTCGTCCAAGGCAACCTGACGGCGGCCCCGAAGGCGTGACGTCGGGTCTGCTTCGCACTTGACGAAGACGTTGACGACCTTGCCGTCGAGATCGTCAGAGTTCGCACGCTCCGGGAGGTCGAGACCTGCAGATCGGATCGCCCGGTAGACGCCTTCCCGGTCGAGGGCGTCGTTCATCACGTCGTGGCCGAAGCGGTAGCGGCCACCGGCGCCACGAACGTTGCCGACGACGATCGTCTGAGCCTGGTCGAGTTCAACACCCGACGAGCAGGACGCGACCGAGGAGTACAGGCTCAGATCATGCCCGATCTGCTCGGCCGTCGGCATGTCGATCTCGCCGAGGGCAACGGCGATACCGAGCCCGGAGGTACCGTTCGAGACGTTCATCGACTCGAGTGGATCCTCGGTGTAGACCGTGTGGCCACGTTCCTTGGCATCGTTGATGGTGTCCATGACGAGCAAGGGCGTCTTCGT
>JAUXCV010000434.1 GCA_030618675.1 Acidimicrobiia bacterium
TTCGTGGGCATGGCCAATCGGGTGAGGCCCAGTTCCTTCGCCATCGAGACTGCGACCGCGAGGCCCCGGGCCTTGAAGGATCCGGTCGGAAGCCGACCTTCGTCCTTGACGAGGATCTCGGTCGTTCCGAGTTGCTCGGACAGGCGTGGAAGGGGGACGAGTGGTGTCTCGGTCTCACCCAAGGAGACGATGTTCTCGATGTGCCGGACGGGGAGGAACTCTAGGTAGCGCCACATCCCGGGCTCTCGTTCTGAGAGGTCGTCCTTTGTGACCGAAGCTGCGAGACCGTCGAGGTCATAGCGGACCAGCAGCGGCTTGCCTGCCGGTGAGAGTCCATGGATCTGATCGGCCGGCAGCACCTCGCCGGTGGCGGAGCACTCCAGATGAGTGACGAATGTGGGAACATCTGGGAATCGTTCGTGTCTCATCCGGCAGAGTCTAGAAACCGCACCCGGGCCCGGCGTCGCCGGATGATCAGGGGAGGGCGGCCCTAGCCGGGCATGAGGACCTGCCGTACGCTTGAGCGATGAGAGCCTTCCTGTTCTTCCTGCTCGTTCTCGCCGTGGTCGGCTGTAGCTCCTCTGGCGACACACAGGACCCGATCGCATCAACCACAACCGCCGTCCCGGAATCAACAGTGGTGACCACCGTGGCGCCAACCACGACCGTGGCCACAACGACCACGGTCGTCGTCACGACGACGACAGCAGCGACGACCACGACGGTGGTTCCAACCACGACGGTGGCTCCAACCACGACGACCACCGCTGCGACGACCACAACGGCCGGCGGTCCATACGAGGTCGGGGATCCCGATCTCTACCCGCTGACGCCGCTTCCGGGAAGCGACGGCGCCGGCGGCTCCGGGTGTGCCCCGGGGGCCGGCCCGCTGCCCGATGGCATCTGGTTCGGGTACGTCCACAGCATCGGGACAGCCTCAGTTGATTTCGACCTGGCATGCTTCTACTTCGGAGACATCGCCTACACAAAGGGCGCCGAGGACGGCGTTGAGGTCGCCAATGATTGGTACGTCCGCAACACCAACCCCACGCTCAGAACGGTCCCGGTGGCCGCCGGAGCCACGGTCTATGAACTCGATGCCGGCTACGTCGGATTCCTGACCGTGCCGTTCCCTGATTGGCCTGTAGACCCGGAGGGGTTATCCGACTGGGACTTCTTCTGGCTCTTCGTCAACGGCGGAGAAATCACTGAGATCCTCGAGCAATTCGTCCCGTAGCTTCCATCCGGCGGATCCGGATGAGTGAGTGCCTCAGCACTTGGAGAGTCGTCAGGGGAACTATCTGAGGGGCCATGGCGTCAGATGAGTACTGCACTCGACCGTTAGGTTTGTATTGATGTCGCGACGCGCCGCAGCACTGAGCATCGTTCTTGGTGTTCTGATGACCCTGGCGTTTCCGGCGGCGGCGACAGCTCCGCCGGGCGAGCAGTTACCCGACGGTGACACGCGGCCGGTGATAGCGTCGGTGGAGCTTCTCGAACCCCAGGCCCACAACGATCTCCTTGTCGCAGACCTCCGTATCGTGGCCGAGGATAACGACGGGATCCTGCGCTACGAGTACCGCTGGAATCAAGGCATACCGGGCGAGGTGTTCACGACAGAGGTCGATCACTCAACCGTGTCGTACGCCTCGGTGCAGCCCGATACGCTCTACAGCCTCGAGGTGCGCGCCGTGGACCTCAACGGCTGGAGATCCGGCTGGTACGCGGCCTGGACGGGCCTCACGCCCTCCGTCCCGATGATCGTCGTTGCCGGTGACTCGATCGCTTCCGGCTACACGCGCCAGTGGTTCATCGGCAGCGCCACCTGTCGTGATGCCGACTACTCCTACGGCAGCACCGTGAGAGACGCGGTCGCCGCCGCTCTACCGGAGGCGTGGTCTCCCGGATACGTGAACGTCGCGTTTCCCGGCGCCGG
>JAUXCV010000376.1 GCA_030618675.1 Acidimicrobiia bacterium
GCCATGAACTTGTAGGCAGAGTCGAAGGGGACCTCGGCCTCTCTTGGATATGTCCGCCGCGTCTCCACTGCGTCGACGCCGAGTTTGGCGGCGAGCACGACCAGGGCGGCTTCGGTTGGGTCTCCGATGACGGCCCCTTCGTCGCTGACCGTGGCGTCGCTGTCGAGGGCGAGGCCGTACGCCAGAGCGGTCAAGTCGGGCGCCGGCGCGCCCGCCACGCCAAGGATCGATCCGTGCTTGTCGTACCCGACGCCTTCGACGGTGAGCCACTGGTGATTCGTGTACACGAGATGCACCATCATCTCGTTCATCGTCAGCGTGCCGGTCTTGTCGGTGTTGATCGCACTGGTCGAACCAAGCGTCTCGACGTCGGTGAGGTTCTTGACCACCGCTTTGGCTTCGGCCAGTTGCTTCGATCCGTAGGCGAGCATCGCCTGGACGAAAGTCGGCAGGCCCGTCGGAATGGCGGAGATCGCCATGGCCGTGCCGAGTAGCAGCAAGTCACCGGTTTCGAGGCCTCGCGCGGCGCCGATCGCAATGATGACGGCTACCGCGCCCCAGGCGATGAAGCCGAGGATCTTGGTCAGTGAGTCCAGCTCCCGCTGGAGCGGCGACCGTTTCCGCTTGACGGATTCCAACATGGACGCGATCTGACCCATCTCCGTCGCCATGCCCGTTGCGGTCACGACGATCGTGCCCGAACCGCGAGTGATCGAAGTGTTCTGGTAGAGCATGCACAGGCGGTCGCCGAGACCGATGTCCTCGTCGGGGAGGGCAGCCGCATCCTTCGCAATGGGTTGGCTCTCCCCGGTGAGCGCCGCCTCCTGCGCCTCGAGCGTCGCCGACCGCAGGATGCGCCCATCGGCGGGGACGATGTCTCCCGCCTCCAGGTTCACGATGTCCCCGGGCACGAGGTCCGTCGCAGGGAGCAATTCAAGTGTGCCTCCCCTGATGACGCGCGCCCTGGGGATCTGCATCTGAGCCAGCGCGTCAACGGCCGCCTGGGCCGAGAGTTCCTGCCGGGATCCCATGACCACATTGAGCAACACCAGAGCACCGACCAGGATCGCCGTCGAAACTTCTCCGAGCAGGAAGCTAACAACGGCGACAATGAGCAGCATGAGGTTCATCGGATCGACGACCTGGGCGAACGCGATCTTCCAGACGGACGGCGGCGCCTCGGCGTGGAGTTCATTCGGTCCGTACTGCGCGAGGCGGTTCTTTGCCTCGGATACGGTGAGTCCGTCCTCTCGATCTGCCGACAGCCGGGCGACGGCATCGTCGGGATCAAGCGCGTACCAACGGGTCTTCGAATCTTGGGCCATCGTCGTGGAGGTGGTCATGGGGGAATCCTACTTGCGGCCACCCTCCAAATCCCTCGCCGGTTCGTGTGAGGCGAAGAGGCGCCGCGGGGGACAGACAACAGACAACAGACAACAACACGGTGTTCCCCTGCTCTTCCTCCCCCTCAGGGGGAGGTGCCGACGAAGGAGGCGGAGGGGGTCAGACGTGTCGCCTGTCGCCTCAGAGCGGGTTCCGGCCCGGACGCGAGAACGCCACCCCGGGAGTCCTGGGAAGGAGGGAGGAGGGTGGCGATCCCGTGCTTGGAGGCTTGTGAGGATCAGTATGCCGCACCCACCTGAGAGCAGTCTGAACACACCATGAGAACCGGGTGAGAGATGGGGTTTCCAGTAGATCAGTAGAGCAGTAGAGCAGTTCAGTATCGAATCGGTTATCGGGTCGGCGTCGGACGCGGCAGAGCGTCAATCCGTCTCCCGGGAGGAAGTGGAAACGGGTTGACGCTCACGCCTAGAACAGCACCTCCGGAGGCACAGAGGTAGATGTATCTGTCATGCAGTTCACAACACGACGTCGCGACCAATTGTTCCCGAATACTGACTACTGACTACTGCAACGTAGCTGCCACCAACTCCTCCTGGCTCAGACTTGCGAGTCGCTCCACTTCGCCCGCGTCGATGCCGATCGCTTCGGCGATACGGGTTCCGAGGTCGGGGTGGACGCGATAGAACAGTGCGGTCTGGCGGAGTTGCAGCCGCTCTTGGGCGCCACCGAGGTGACCGGCGACGTTGGAGATCAGATGATCCCGATCGGTGTCGTCCATCACGTCGGCGAACAGCGAGCGGGGCTGTTCGTAGTCGTCGTTCGGGTGGGTGTACTCGAATCGACCGGCCTCACCAGTGACCGCCACACCGGGTTCCGCAGCGGTGGCATCAGGGACCGGTCCGCCGAA
>JAUXCV010000224.1 GCA_030618675.1 Acidimicrobiia bacterium
TGTGGGCTGTCAGCGCACCTATGCGCCCCTGCGAGCCCCAGGGTTGCCGGGGCATTCGCGGATGTGGCTGCCGGGACCGGCCCTTGATCAGGCCTCGCGCTCGAGCATCGCCTGTTCCATCGGACCCTTCTTCCGCGTCATGAATCGCATCGCCTGAAGCGCGAGTAGCGCGCCCCAGAGTGCAGCAACGTAGAAGAACCACCAGCCGCCGCCGTTCAGCACGTCGATGAGGAGCAACGCCGACACAACCAGTGCGTACACCATCGCATGGCGGACGAACCGCATTCGTCGACGCACCCGTTTGCGGCCCTCCTGCTCAACGGACGAGCGACGTTTTCTCTCGTCCGCGACGGCAAGCTCAACAGCCTGGCGGGAGATGCCGACCTCGTCGGCGACGTGAACGAGTTGTTCCAATGTGAGACCCCTATCGGTCGGGTCATCGACCAGGTCATCGAGACGTGCTGCGAGATCGATGATCTCCCCCACCTCATCACGAGGAAACCGCTGCTCCTGTCGCTGGGAATCCATGAAGATGAAGTGTAAAGGAGAGAAGTAGTCAGTAGTCAGTAGTCAGTAGTCAGTAGTCAGTAGTGGGGAACCGCCAGGACATCGTTTCCGGTTTGTAGTGCGTCTATGTCGGCCAGGACATCGTTTACACGTGGTGGAGGAGGCTCTGTTCTGCCGGCGGGTGGTAGGGGTCGATGATGGGGTGGTTGATTGGATAGTCGAATCGTTTGACGGTTTCGCCGCGGTGGCGGATGGCGAGGCGATGGTCGGCGGTGGCGATCGTTGCGGTGACGAGTCCACCGACAGGGACCGAGTCGCCGACGGGCCAATCGGTGTGGGCGACGTTGATGGTCCGGTGTTCGGTGACGTGGCGCAGGAACGTGACCCTGCCGGCTGCGAGCGGGATGTGGAGGTTGCCGTGACGGTCGACGTGGTCCGCAACAGTGAACGTGGGTGGCCACCGGAGTAGGTGCCGGTTGTTTGCGATGTAGTCGGCGGGGTAACGAGTGCCGCACACGTCGGGGTCGAGGACGGCCCGGCGGGTGTTGAGCCACTTGACGGCCCGGTTCGATCCGGCTCTCAGGGCGTTGAGGCTGTCGAAGTGTTCGATCCAGATCGTTTTGCGTTGCCATTCGTTGTTGACGGCTTCGATGTGGTTCGTCCATCCGAGGCCGCCTGGAGGACCGATGATGACTTCGACGCCGAAGAAGAGACAGACCCTCGTCCAGATCGTGAACGGGTTGTTGGGGTGCGTTGTTGACGTGAATGCGTTGTCTGTCCCCATTGCTTGTGGGATTGACAGGAACGGCCACGCTGTCTCGATGAGGAACGTGACAGCGGTCAACAGTCTCCGATCGAGGTACTGGCCCGCCGTGACGCCGTGAGAGCCGACGTCTGCGATCTGGAGCGAGTTGAACCGGATGCCGCCTTCGAGCCACCGGTCTTGGATCCAGTCGGCTTGCTGCCATACCCCTGGGGTTGTCACGACCGGCAGCGGCAGCTTGTTCCCCGTTCGTTGACGCTTCTCCCTGGGTCGGGTGACACCAGCGGCGGCCAGGATTCTCTCGATCGTCCGCAGCGACGGGATCGGTGTGAACCGTTCACGTTCGAGCTCGGAGAGGATCGTCAACGCACCGATGTTCGCCACCGAGTTGTCGTCGAGGCTCTCACGGATCTCGAGGATCTTTGCTACGGCATCGGGCGGCGTCTTCGTCGGTTGAGTCTTCGGAGCCCTCGACCGGTCAACGAGACCGTCGTCGCCGTGCTCTCGATACTCGCGGAGCCACTTGTTGACCCACTGGCGGGTCCGGCCGACCTGTCTGGCAGCATCTGCCTTTCTCACACCGTCATCGACCACGAGCCGGATCGCTACGCGTCGACGCTCCACCTCAGACCCAAACTCGGGTACAGACTCCAACAGAACCTCCCATATCGCTGGGAGGATTCTCCAATATGGAAACGATGTCCTGGCGGAAAACCGGAAACGATGTCCTGGCGGTGCGCCACTACTGACTACGGGCCCACACAAACCAGTTGCTACCAGGCGTTCGGTCCGCGATACTTCACCTCACATAGCGGAGGACGCTTGGAGTATCCGTCGCGGGAACGAACCACCACCGTGACCGCGCTGGACCCCAACCGCCCTGGATTACCCGAGCGGCCGATTCCTACCACGGCCGGTCACCAGGGTGGAGACGAGTAGATGGCATCCTGGCCCGCCGTCTGCCCGATTCCTCGAGAGTGGGGTCCGTTCCGGACCCAAGCTCCCCGCTATCAGCGAGTACCCGGCCCTCTGCCGGGTACTTGCGCGCGAGCAGTAGATCAGTAGCGAGTAGACCAGTAGAGCAGTACTGATCTACTCGCTACTGATCTACCCCTCGAGCGGGATCAAGTTGCAGATACCGCGAGACGTCTCCTACGCTTTGGCCAACACAAAACCAACCTTGGCCTGAGACCGTCGGTAGGTGTAAGTCCGCATCGCGGCGCCGGCGTAGGTCGTCCTCATAGAGGGCTCCCTGTCTCATGCCGGGAGCCCGTTCTTTGTTTCGGGCCCCGGTCACTTCAAGGACGGGGACGTGTGGAAGTAAGCCCGTAAAGGAGGACGACGAATGCCACGACCAGAAAAGGTCCAGGCCGTCGCCGACATCAGAGAGCGTATCGAGGGTGCACAAGCCGTGTTCCTCGCCGAGTACGCCGGGCTTTCGGTTCAAGAGCAGCAGACACTGCGTCGGGAGTTGCGTGCCAACGGTGCCGAGTTCAAGGTCGTGAAGATGACCCTCGCCCGTCTGGCCGCTGCCGATCTGGACATCGAGGATCTCGATGAACTCCTTCTCGGCCCGACCGGCTTGACGTTCGCCGACGGCGATCCCGTCGGTGCCGCCAAGGTGCTACGCGATTTCGCAAAGACTCACGAGGTACTCGTCATCAAGGGCGGACTCCTCGGTCGGGATTTCCTGACGCCGGAGCGAATCGCCGAACTCGCGGACATCGAACCCCGCGAGGTGCTGCTGGCCAAGATCGCCGGTGCCTTCGAAGCACCGATGGCGAAGATGGCCGGTCTGCTTGCCGCCCTGCCCCGTAACGCGGCAACGGCGATGCAGCAGCTGCTCGAGAAGAAGCAAGAGAGCGACGAGCCCGAAGTCGAAGAGAGCGACGGATCCGAAGCCGAAGAGACCCCGGTAGCTGAGGAAGCCGCTGAGGTCGAAGAGGCCCCGGAAGCCGAGGTGGCTGACGAGGCACCCGAGGCTGAGGAGGATCCTGAGGTCGAGGTTGCGACCGAGGTCGAAGAGACCCCGGAACCTGAGGCAATCGAAGAGGCTCCAGAGGCTGAGGCAACACCCGAGGTAGAGGAGGCGTCCGTAGCTGATGAAGCAGCGGCAGTCGAAGAGACCCCGGAGACTGAGCCCAAGGCTCAAGACTCAGAGCTCGAAGATTCAACAACCGAAAGCGATGATGACGTGATGGCTGCTGAAGCATCCGATGAGGATGCCGGTAGCGAGTCCAAAGACACCGATAGTGCGGCCGATGATGCCGCCAAGGAGGAATAGAACATGGCCAAGATGACGAGCGAAGAACTGCTCGCTGTCTTCGAGGAGATGAGTGTCCTCGAGCTGTCCGAGTTCCTCAAGGAATTTGAGGAGAAGTTCGA
>JAUXCV010000387.1 GCA_030618675.1 Acidimicrobiia bacterium
CGCCGAGTATGAGAACCCGACCCCGCCTCTACGTGTCCTACTCATCGGAGATGTCGCTTCTACCGACGTGGACACAGAAGATCGCAGCGTTCGTGTTCCTGGGCGTACTCATCCTGATCCCCTTCGGTGTGATCCCGGGCTTTGGATTCCTCGCGGACAACGATTGGTTGAAGATCCTCAGCAAGGTGGCGATCTTCGCCATCGGGGCGCTCGGTCTCCATGTTCTCTCCGGCCTTGCCGGCCAGGTCTCGCTCGGTCACGCGTTCTTCGTCGGCATCGGCGCCTACACGGCGGCGGTGCTCGGTGGAGAGGTGGGCAAGGCGACGTGGGGGCTCGGCCTGCCGATGTGGATATGGCTCCCGGCAGCGGGGATCGTCGCAGCGGCGATCGGCGCTCTCATCGCTCCGACGGCCGTGCGGGTCCGGGGGATCTATCTCGCGATCGTGACGCTCGGGTTGGTTTTCATGGGGGAGTGGATCTTCCGGAGCATGCCGTTCATCACCGGCGGCGCCCAGGCCGGCCGCAAGTTCCCTCCTCTCGAGTTCCGCTTCTGGAAAGAGGAGACGCCGTTCATCGATTTCACGTCCGACGGTCCATGGTTCGGGATCGAACTCACCAGCGAAGCGAAGACGTATTTCCTGTTGCTCGCGCTCGTGATCGTCGCGGTGATCATTGCGAAGAACCTTCAGCGGACCCGGATCGGTCGGGCCTTCATGTCGATCCGTGATCGGGACATCGCTGCTGAGGTGATGGGCGTCGCCGACGCGAAGTACAAGCTCATGGCATTCGCTCTCTCGTCGGGGTTCGCCGGCATGACCGGGGCACTGCTCGGAGCGTTCGTCGGCCGCCTGGTTCCCGAGGGGTTCTCCCTGCTCATGTCGATCCAGTTCATCGCGATCCTGCTCATCGGCGGCCTCGGCACCGTCACCGGGACGCTCCTGGGTTCGGTGTTCGTGATCGTTCTGCCGAGGATCGTGGCGGACCTCACCGGCCTCCTCGCATCGACCGCTGAGTCGGGGACCGGCTTCCTCTCCGCCATCGCCGGTTTCTTCGTTTCGACCGCTGAAGGCGACCCGGGGATCGTTTCCACACTCCCAGGCACGTCCCCCGGCCTCAACGTCGCACAGTTCAACCTGCTGTTGTACGGGTTGCTCCTGATCGGGTTCCTGATCTTCGAGCCGCTCGGTCTCTACGGTATCTGGATCCGAATACGCAATTATTGGAAATCGTGGCCATTCACCTACTAGTGACCGTCCGGTCGCCCTTGGCCAGGGCATGAGATCGGGCCCGAGGAGGAAACAATGAAGAGAATGAGAATCTTCGTCCTGGTGCTCGCATTGGCGCTCATCGCAGCGGCATGCGGAAGCAGCGGCGACGATACAACGACGACCGCTGCCGCAAGCGGTGGCGACGAGACGACGACCACGGCCGCCGCTACCGAGACGACGGCTGCGGCTACCGAGACGACGGCTGCGGCTGAGACGACGACGACCGCTGCCGAGGCCGGTGGCGACATCAAGACCGACTTCGGTGTCGACGTCGAAGCCGGCACGATCATGGTCGGGCAGACCGCGGACCTCACCGGTCCGTTCGCTCCGCTCGTCAAGCCGATCCTGGCCGGACAGCAGATGTACTGGGCATGGGTCAACGCCAACGGTGGAATCGGTGGTCTCGAGGTTCAGATGCTGACCAAGGACACGGCATACGACGTTCCTCAGCACATTCAGGTGTACGACGAGATCCGTGACCAGGTCGTCGCGATCAGTCACACGACCGGATCGCCGCAGACCCTCGCTATCGCCGACGCTCTTGAAGAGGACAGCATGATCGCCGTCCCCGCAACGTGGTACTCCGGCTGGACCGACACGAACATCGCCCCGACGGTGCTTCACACCGGTGCGCCGTACTGCCTCGAGGCGATGAGCGGCCTCGATTGGATGCTGGCCGAGGAGAAGGAAGCAGGCAACGACGCCCCGACCCTCGCTATCGCGTCGATCCCGGGTGACTTCGGACTTGATCCGATGGCCGGTGCCAAAATGTGGGCCGAGACCAACGGGATCGAGATCGTCTTCGACGGCTCAGGGACGATCATCCCGGGTCAGGATCTGAAGCCGGTCGCAGACGGGATCGTGGCATCGGGTGCCAATCTCGTGTACGTCACGAC
>JAUXCV010000041.1 GCA_030618675.1 Acidimicrobiia bacterium
CCGAACGGTTGGATCCCGACGAGTGCACCGGTGATCTTCCTGTTGATGTAGAGGTTCCCCACGTAGAACTCACGCCGCGCCCGTTCGATCCGCTCCTCGTCTGCAGAGTGCAGGCCACCGGTGAGTCCGTACTCCGTACCGTTGGCGATCGCGAGGGCGTCATCGAAGTCCGCTGCCCGGATCACAGAGAGCACGGGGCCGAAGATCTCATGCTGAGCGAGACGGGCATCACGATCAACGTCTACGAAGATCGTCGGTTCGATGTAGTAGCCCCCATCCTTCTCGATCGATCCCCCACCGAGAACGAGTGTGCCTTCCGCCTTGCCGAGTTCGATCTCTTCGAGGATCGCGCGGTGTTGAGCCTCCGACACCACGGGACCGACTTGGAGGTTCTCGCTCGGCGCTCCGATAGTGAGTGCCGCGGCTCGCTCCACAACCCTGTCCACGAGCGCATCGTGAACGGCATCGACAACGATCAGCCGGGAACACGCAGAGCACTTCTGACCCTGAAACCCAAACGCAGACCGCACCACGTCATCGGCTGCGGCGTCAAGATCGGTCGTCTCATCGACGATGAGAGCGTCTTTGCCGCCCATCTCCATGTAGGCACGTTTCATCCACTTCTGCCCCTCACCAACCTTTGATGAGCGTTCGGCGATCCGCAACCCGATCTCCTTCGAACCGGTGAAGTTGATGAACCGGGTCGTCGGGTGATCGACCAGGGTGTCCCCGACCTCGGAGCCCGCACCGGGTAGGAAGTTCACGACACCGTCGGGCACCCCGGCATCCTCGACAACCTGCATGAAGCCCCACCCGACGAGCGGGGTGACCGATGCGGGCTTGAGAACGACGGTGTTCCCCGCAGCGATAGGACCGACGGTCATACCAACGAGGATGGCAAGGGGGAAGTTCCACGGCGGGATCACCACGCCCGCGCCGATGGGTTGGAGCCAGGACTCGTTCGTCTCACCCGGATAGTCGTAGACCGCAAGAGGCTCATCCATCGCGAGCGCCTGATGCGCGTAGTAGCGGCAGAAATCGATCGCCTCGGCCACGTCGGCTTCGGCCTCGGCCCAGTTCTTCCCCGCCTCGAACGTCTGCCACGCAGCGAACTCGTAGATCCGCTCGGCGATCAGATCACCGATTCGATGGATCAGCTCCGCACGTTCCGCGGCCGGCCGCCGCGACCAACGTGGGAAGGCGTCCCACGCCGCACCGAGTGCTGCAACAGCATGCTCGGCCGTCGCCGATGACGCCGTCCCAACAAGACGATCCGGTTGGGACGGATCGACGCTCCGTATCACCCGCTCCGTGACGACCCGCTCGCCACCGATCACCAAAGGCGCATGGACACCAAGCCCACCGCGTACCCGGTCGAGAGCCTCGCGATACGCAGCGGCCGAGGCAGGTTCAGAGAAATCGGAGTACGGCAAGAATCGATATGGATGCAACACGGCTGTCTCCTCATGACGATGACACCATCGATGCTACGCCAACAGCGCTGTAGGACCAGAGTCGAGAGACCGTTAGGAGACAACAGACAACAGACAACAGACAACAGACAACGAAGCATGCCGCTCGGTACGGAATGCGGGATACGGAATACCGGATGCCGAACACGCACTCACGGTGAGAGACTCGTACGCTTCGAGGCGATGCGCCGACTGTTGCTCCTCGCCAATCCCTCTGCCTCCGGTTTCACCGGTGCCCTCTATCGCGACGTGGTTTCGTCTCTCTCCGAAACGTTCGATGTCGATGCTGAGTGGCCGCAGGGAACGGATGCGACCAGAGAGCATGCTTCACGAGCAGCCGAGAGCGGCTATTCCGTCGTGGTCGCCATGGGGGGCGATGGCATGGTTCACCACGTGGCCAACGGCGTCGTTGGCACAGCGGCCGCTCTGGGGATCATCCCTGCCGGCACAACGAATGTGACGTCGCGGATCTTCGGCCTCCCCAAACGCCCCAAGCGTGCTGCAGCGGCGATCGCCGAACTGCCTTCGGTCCCCACCCGTCTCGCCCGGATCGAGTCATCGACCACTGAGGGCACAACCGTCGAGTACGCGACCTTCGCCGTCGGTGTCGGATTCGACGCCGATGTGGTCGCACGCGCTGAGCGGCGCCCCCATTCCAAGACGTGGTTCGGCGGTGCACACTATGCGGAGTCGGCGATCTCCACGCTCCTGAGCGAATGGCGGGGTCGTCCTGCGAATCTCCGCGTCGACATCGACGGCGAACGCGTCGACGGCGTTGCGGCGCTCACCCAGGTCCATCATCCATATACGTACTTCGGACCCGTCCCACTCCACATCACCAGAGAACCCATCGACGGCCTCGCTACGGTGGTCGCCGGTGATCTGGAAGTCCACCGATCCGCGGAGATCTTCGTCAGGGCGATCTTGAAGCGCCCGCTATCGGACCGCCTTGGAGCCCGGGTGTACTCGTGTTTCGAGAAGTTGACGATCGATGCCGATCCGGTGACTCCATTCCAGGCGGATGGGGAGCATCTTGGCTTGCTGTCGCACGTCGAGATCACACCGGCGATCGACGCGATACTGGTAGTACGCGACCCCGATGCATGCTGCGCATCGCAAGGAGAATGAGGTCAGGTCTCTACGGAACGTGACGCGATCGTCAGGTGTGGATATGGGATCTCGATGCCCTCATCGTCGAGGCGGTTCTTGATCCTCCGGAGGAACTCACGCTTCACCGTCCATCGTTCGTCCGGGTCCGTGGTCATGAGCACCCGCACGATGACGCCGGAGTCCGCGAGTTCGTCGACTCCGAGAACCACCGGATCCTCGATGAGACGATGCGCCCAGTCGGGATCCGCAGCGAACGATGCGGACTCCTCGCCGATCACGTCGATCGCTCGGTCCACCGACTCCTCGTAGGCGATCGAGAGATCCACAACGAGGCGGCTGTACTCGTGTGTGAGATTCTTGGCCACCCGAATCTCGCCATTCGGTATGTGGTAGACGCTCCCATCCAATCCCCGCAGGACCGTGGTCCGCAAGCGAATCTCCTCCACCGTTCCCGACACGCCGGCCAGTTCCACGACGTCGCCGATCGCGTACTGATCCTCGATCAGCACGAAGAGACCGGCGATCAAGTCCTTGATGAAGGACTGCGCCCCGAATCCAATCGCAACTCCTACAACCGACAGCGATGCGACGATCGGAATGATCGGCACGCCCCAGACCGCCAACACGATGAGCACGGCGATCGAGACGACCACCAGCAGGATCACCGTAGAGAACGTGCGAGAGACCGTCTCGAGACGCTGAGCCCTCGCTCGATCTCTGAGGTCACCTGTCGACTCGAGTTTCAATCGCACGCGCTGGCTCCACCGACGGACGAGAGTTCGCGCCAGAATCCAGATGGCGATCGCCCCGATGAGGATCACCACCGTCTGCCAGATCTCGGTCCACACGGTCACTTCGATGCTCACAGTTGCTGCCTCCGGTCATGATGAGAGATCTCCGCACACACGACGCCGAGAGCAGCGACCACCGCTGCGAGTTCGGCTCGGCGCCGCAACTCCTTGTCGATCGCGCCGGCGTCATCGTCGGATGACACGATCTCGGCCCTGAGTGGTCCGCCGATCTCAAGGCGATCGAGCACATGAGAGAGACGGTCCGCTTCGCCGGCGGCGTCACGGATCTGATCGTGAGCATCGTCGGGTGTACCGATCCACACGTTCGCGTCACCGGCAAGACGCCGGCCCGCTCGAAGGATATCCGCAACGAGCTTCACCCGATCCGCACGCTTGTCCACGAGCGTGCGCTCGAGCGAGGCCATCAGCATCTCGATACCGATCGGCTCCCCGTCGGGCGGAGCGACGGCCACAGCGAGCACTTCGGGGTCGTGGAATCCATCCATCTTGAGGACGTCGCTCAAATGAGCTTCGACCGCGTCCGATCCCGCCTCATCGAGAAGATCGATCTTGTTGAGGACGAAGATGAACACCGGCTCGTACTCGGTCACGACGGCCAGGAACTCGTCATGAATCGAGGGGTCGTGATACTTGACCGGATCGAACATCCAGATCACCGCGTCGACGAGAGGGAGGGTGACCTCCACGAGCGATCGATGATCGTGTTCGACGCTATCGAGATCAGGGAGATCGATGATGGCAAGACCGTTCCCGTCGTCGTACTCGACGACGGCGTTGACACCGAGGGCCGCCACCATCGCGGAGATCGCATCGTCTCCTGCCGGGATCCACGCAAGAGGCTCATCCGTGTGCGGTCTGAGAGCGCTCACAGAAGCGACCTCGCGACCGGCGAGAGCGTTGAGAAGGCTGGACTTCCCCGATCCGGTTCCTCCCGCTATCGCGACGATGACTGCGCCGCTGAAGTAGTTCTGCCGACGGCGCGCCGCAGCCGCAAGAACTGCCGCCGTCTTCCGATCCGCTTCTGAAGCCAGTCCATCGGAAGAAGCGATCGCGAGATCAAGCAGATCAAGCGCCGGCGTGAGGTCACGCAGCATCGCCGGCTACCTCCCCCGTCAGCGATCCCCCGGCGGAAACAGCGTCTGCAGCCGCTCTCAGATCCGCGGCCGAGACCCGGCGGGACGGATCTAGATCAGTTCTGAAGGCAGCGATCCTTGCTGAGCCGGCATCCCGCAGGGCGACGGTCAATGCACTGTTCCGGTCGAATCTGAGATCCGGCAGACGATCGCGCAACGCTTTGCGGACTCGGCCGGTCGGGCGACGGTCCAGATCCACCGAGAGCCGCCACATGTCACCACGAACCGCTCTCGAACGCAGCGGGTGAAGCCGTTGCCGCTTGATCGACGCCAGGGCGATGTCCGTGGTCGCTCGATGCCAGTCGTCGATCGGACTCTGATCGATCGACGGAAGCGCTGAAGCTGCAACTGCGACGGTTCGCGAGAACACTTCATCCTGAGCAACACCGGCGGCGAGTTCTCCGATCGCACGATCTGTCGCCTCTGCGGCCATGGAGACAATGGCGGATGCGGCGACCTCCCACTCCTCGTCTGCGATCGCAGCCAGTTGCCGACGATCGACCCGGGCCCGGGCGAACGCTTCGTCTGCCTTCCCGGCGACGAACTGGGACTCAACTGTTCTCTGTTCGAGAACATCGGCAACCTCGCGAACCTGACGAGCGCAGTAGGCCGCCGCCGCTCGATCGCGTTGCTCGATGATGTGACCGCGGTTACGCGCCATTTCATCGAAAAGGAGTCTCAGGGGATTCGCGTCCTCGCCGACCGTCACGTCGATGGGCATCCCCAGCTTCACGTTCACATCCCCGGCGAGTCCCTCGAAACCGGACGGATCCCGCGCTCCGACCGACAGGACAACGCTCATGGGAATCCCCCGGTCCCGGATGGTCGCCAAGAGAGTCGCAGTCGTCGCATCGGCGTACCTCTCGGGCGATACCACGAACGCCACACTGTCAACGCGATCAAGCACCGTGGCAACCGTGCCCGGCTCGTGCTCGCCGGCCGGCGTGTCGACAAGAACCATGTGATGAGGGGGCTCTGGGCCGAGAACCCTGGTGCCGGGAAGGTACCCGGCGTCGACATCGCCCCAGACCGCCACATCGGTGGTAGTCGGGCGCAACGGCCCGACCGTGACCACCTCGGTACCGGCCAGCGCATTCACGATCGCCGATTTCCCAACACCGGAAGTGCCGACGATCGCCGTGATCAGCGCATCGCCGGATCCGGGTCGCGTGATGAGACGCTCCAGGGGCTGAAGCGCGGGTATTGCCACGATCGCGTCGAGCGCAACGAGCAGATCATGGAGATGTCGAGCCGGCTGGCGATCCATAGGTCCCGTATTGAAACACACGGGGCGCCCTGACAGGTGAGTCTTGGGATGCGAACTGTCGACAGGGCCCGTATCGAGTAACGAGTACCGAGTACTCGATACGCCGTCGGAGGCAGGAACGGAACGTGACATGGAGCGCTGCCGATACCGCTATCCGTTCACCGCGTGAGATATCGGGGTAACTGATCATGAGTCACGGACCTACACCGGAAACACTTACAGGTCAAGGGTTACAGGCCGTTCACGATGACGCTCATTGTCGAACTTCGTTCCTATACTCGCCCTCGATCTTTCCCCTGCAAGGACTCCATGAACGCCCGCCGTATCCGCATCATCGCCTCGATCGCCGTTCCGGCGCTACTCCTCCTGCTCCCGCTCGTGGTCTATCTCGTCGACCGGACAGCGAACGAGGGCGAGGTGCCACGGAACGTCAGTGTCGCAGGAGTCGACGTCGGCGGGCTTTCCAAAGATGATGCGATCGTCGTCGTTCGGGCCTATGAAGAGAACCTCCAGACACAACATGCAACGTTCGTTGTCAGCGGTTCCTCGTACGACCTCGACCCGACCAGCGTCGGTCTCACAGCCGACGTCGACGGCGCCGTCACGGAGGCGTTGATCCAGCGCAGCGGTGGAGTGTTCAGCGGCTTCGTTCCCTGGCTCAACGGGTTCACCGAACCTGTCGACATCAACTTGGCGATCTCCATCGATGACGACGCTGTCGATGCCCAACTGGATGACTGGGAACTCGATGCGATCAAGAACCCCGCGTACGAGGGGGCGATCGAAGTCGTCGACGGCGACATCGAGTTCGAGTACCCGCGGATCGGGGAGAGGATCGACATGCCGGCTGCTCACACCATCGTCAATTCGGTCCTGGTCCAACCGCAACGCGAAACCATTGAACTCCCGCTGATCGACTCCATTCCTGTGATGACTGAGGCTGCCGTCGATGACGCGGTCACCACACTCAAGATGATGGTGGCGAGACCGGTCCTGCTGCATGATGAGGACCGGAACCTCGTCCTCACCGTCAAGCCTTCTGAGATCGCCGACGCCACGATCGTCGAACTCGTCCAGGAATCGCCCGCGCAGGTCAACATTTCCCTCAGCGTCGATCGAGTCGCAGAGATCCTCGAACCACACCGCCCCGACTTCGAATTGCCCCCGGTCAATGCGGATTTCGATGTCGACATCGAGACCGAGAAAGTGTCGATCATCCCTTCGAAGAAGGGTACGATCCTCGATCCAGAGGGTGTGGCCGTTGAACTGCTCAAGGCCGCCACATCGGATACCGCGAGCGGTCGCCTCGTGTACACCGAGGGAGCAGATCCACGGTTCACCACCGCCGACGCCGAAGGATTCGGCCCGCTCGGTCTCGTCTCAGAGTTCACGACGAAGACTCCCGGCGTGAACCGGGTACACAACATCCACCTCATGGCCGACACGATCGACGGCTACGTCGTCTGGCCCGGCGACGAGTTCTCCATCAACGAGGTCGTCGGCCAGCGGACGGAAGCAAAGGGCTACAAACGCGACGGAGCGATCGTCAACGGCCAGGTCACGTGTTGCGACGATCCCGTGAACGTCGGCGGCGGCGTGAGCCAGTACGCCACGACCATCTACAACGCGGTCTTCTTCGGCTGCTACGAGGACATCGACCACTCGCCGCACAGCCTCTACATCTCCCGATACCCGGAGGGCCGCGAGGCGACGATGGGGTTCCCGAGCCCGGATGTTGTGTTCCGCAACGATTCCGAGGTGCCGATCATCATCCGAAATTCGTACGACGGCAACTCGACGATCACCGTGCAGTTCTACGGAAACAACGGTGGCCGCATCTGTGAATCGGAACGATCCGAGCGGTTCAACTACACAGATCCGAAGACTGTCTACGAGGCGAACACGTCGGTGAGGCCGGGGTCCCAACGCGTCGTCTCGAAGGGCTCGCAAGGTTGGAGCGTCACCGTGACACGCGTCATGACCATGCCCGACGGCAGTGTCATCCGCGAGCCGTACACGCACCGCTACCGGGGGGCCGCTCGCGTCATAGAGAAGCATCCGTGCAACCTGGGTATCGGGTCGTGTCCGGTACCTACTACGACCACCACGAAGGCCCCGGCACCCACCACGACGGTCACTCCCACAACGACCGCTGCACCTCCTCCGCCAACCGAGACCGGCTAGGACGTCCGGCGCGCGTTATCGGACCGCTCCGGTACCCTCATGCGAAGTCCATGAACCCGGATCGAAACGCACTGTGAAACCACGCTTCGCCCTCTTCGCTCTCCTCCCGATCGCCCTGTTCCTGCTCCCCGCAGGAGTGTTCTGGGTCGATCGTTCTATCGCCGAGGGCGAGGTACCGCGCAACGTCTCGATCGCCGGCATCGACGTCAGCGGCCTCAGCTACGACGACGCGATGCTCACCATCCAGGCCTACGAGCGGCAACTCCAAACCACGCCGGCCGTGTTCACCGTCAACGAGCATCCGTTCCGGCTCGACCCTTCCTCCGTTTCAGTGGAAGCCGACGAGGTAGCCGCCGTTGAAGAGGCGATCACCCAACGCACCGAGGGTGGCCCGATCAGTCGATTCTGGTCGTGGCTCGGCGGATTCTCGAAACCTGTCGATGTGCACCTCCCGATCTTCATGGACCGCGAAGCGATCGACGACCAACTGGCGATCTGGCAGGACGTCGCTATCCCCAATCCGGCCTACGAAGGCTCTGTCGCCGTCGTGAATTCCGCGGTTGTCGTGGAGTACCCCCAAGCCGGAGAACAACTCGAGATGGCGACGTCCGCGGAGATCGTGGTCGAGACACTTTCCGTGCTCCCGGGTCGGGAGGCCCGCCTCCCGGTTGTCGATCATCAGCCGAAGGTGACCAACTCCGACGTCGACTCTGCCGCTGTTCAGGTACGGCGGATGATCAACTCGGACGTCATCCTCACCAACAACGACATCGGCTATTCGCAGACGTTCACAACAGATGAGGTCGCACGAGCCGTCTACACCGAGATCAGCACGGACCCGGTGGAGGTCTCGATTCTGCTCGACGAAGCCGTCGTCCGGGACCTCCTCGAACCCCACCGGAGCGAGTTCGAACTGCCCCCGGTGAGCGCCCAGTTCAAGGCGAAGATCTCGAACAGCGAGGTCTACTTCATCCCGGGTCGCTACGGAACAACGATGAACGCGCCCGCCGTTACCGAGGAGTTGCTGAAGGCCGCTCAAGGATCCAAGACGGGTCCGTTTCCTGTCTCACAGGGGGACGAACCGCGTCTCACCAACGAGGAAGCCGAGGCCTACGGACCGATGGGACTCGTCTCGAAGTTCACAACCAACACCCCCGGCAGGAACCGGGTCCACAACATCCATCTGATGGCCGACACGGTCGACGAGCATGTCGTGTTCCCCGGTCAGACCTTCTCGATCAACGAGGTCGTGGGGCAGAGGACCGAGAAGAAGGGCTACCTCGAGGACTGCGCCATCATCAACGGTGCGGTCGTTTGCGAAGGCCACCCGGCCAATATCGGCGGTGGTGTCTCTCAGTTCTCCACGACGTTCTACAACGCCGTGTTCTACGGCTGCTACGAGGACGTCGAGCACAAGCCGCACTCGCTCTACTTCCCAAAGTACCCGGAAGTGATCGAAGCCACGATGGGGTATCCGAGTCCCGATGTGAAGTTCAGGAACAACACCGACGCGCCGGTCATCATCAGAACCGCATACACGGACTCCACCGTCACCGTGCTCTTCTACGGCAACAACGGTGGAAAGACATGCACCGCTGAATGGGGTGAACGCACGAATCCTGAGGAGTGGGAAACCGTCTACGTCTCGGCCCAGGATGAGGAACTCGACCTCAGACCCGGGCAAGAGAAGCAGGTTCAGAGCGGCATCAACGGTTTCACACAGACCGTCACGAGGATCATCAAGCAGCCCGACGGCACGAAGGAACGTGAGAGGACCTGGACCTGGCGCTACGTCACACAGGACAAGAAGATCGCTGTTCACGCCTGCATGGTCACCGGTGAACCCGTGAACTGCCCGGTGCCGCTCCCGTCCGTGGTCGGGATGGAATATGTCGCCGCACAAGACAAACTCGGCGCCAGCGGTTACGGCGTCAACACGGTCTGGGAGACAACCGAGAGCGAGTCGAAGCACGGCGTCGTGCTATCGATGGATCCGGGTTCCGGCACCTACCTGCGGCCCGGAGCCACGGTCACGATCAGCGTCGGCGTCTACGAAGCGCCTCCGACAACGACCACGCCACCGACCACCGCCCCGCCGGACCCACCGGACCCACCGGACCCGCCGGAAACCACCACAACCACTGCCCCGCCGGCCGAAGAACCGGCCCCGCCGCCGCCGGATGATGGCGGTGGCTGACCCAGCTTGATTGGAAGTAGTCCGTACTCCGTACGGGC